>DATEZN010000001.1:0-4469 GCA_035255545.1 Nitrosotalea sp.
TACATGACTTTGGATGGTTGGCAACAAAAATATCTGGAGATTTTAAAAGAATTCAATTACGATAGATCAAGAGAGATAAAATCAGCCAAGATTCTCAATTCATTTCTAAAAAATAAATTTCAAATGAATATTTTGGAGAGAAAAATTAGAAACAAAACTGTTTTTGTCATTGGAGCAGGACCATCTTTGAGTCATTCCTTGACATATCTTAAAAAATTCAAAGGTTTTACAACGATTGTTGCAGATGGTGCCACACAAGCAATGCTTGAAAATAACATGATACCAGATATCATAGTTACAGATCTTGATGGAAATATAGAATTCCTCAGAAAATCATCTGAATCAAAGTCAATAATGATTGTGCACTCACATGGAGATAATATTAAGAAACTACCATATGCAATTTCATTCAGGTATTGCATAGGAACCACGGAGGATAGACCATTTGGAAAAATCAAAAACTTTGGCGGATTCACTGATGGTGACAGATGCGTGTTTCTTGCCAATCATTTTGGAGCATCTAGAATTATTCTGATTGGAATGGATTTTGGTACACGGGTAGGAAAATATTCTAAAGATGTGGTGTATAATAGATTTGTAAAGATAAAAAAGATGAAAAAAGCAAAATCACTCTTAGAGTGGCTAGCCTCAAAGAGTAATGCAGATTTCTATACAACATCTCAATCAATAACAGGATTCAAAAATATAAAATTGACAGATCTTCAAAGGTTGGTCAGACGATAGGATTTGTTTTAATATTTATATCCACTCAACAATAGAAAAAACATGGATTATTCAGAGGAGAATCTTCGCGACATTTTAGAATTAAGGGAATGGATCTCTGAAGAGATTGAGAAAAAAGAAAGAGAAGTAGACAAATTTAAGCACAATCTCCGCATTCTTGATTCGCTTGTAAAGCAGTCAAGTTTTAGCAAAGCATCTTCGCTTGTATCTAGCAAACAGAACATACCGCAGAATCAACCAACATCAACATCTTCGATCATACCAATCAAGACACAAGACAATAAAATTTTAGCAAATGTACATGTAACTTCTGATGAACTAGTGATCATCCCATCAGAAGATACCATATTAGACATGGAGATTCACCCATTCAAATCATTTTTCATAGGACGAATAATTGGAGGAATGGAAAATCAAGATAGACTTGATGTTCAGAATGGTACAATTCCACAAAATGCTGCAATATCATGTTTAGTAAATAAAGACGGTAACAGAATCAGAGAAATTCTCATCAAGAATTATCGTCAAAAGGAAAGGGTAAACGAGATAATAAATACAATAACTTGGTCATTTTCAAGAATGATTGAAAATTCTCAAAAGTGATATCATGGACAAGATAATTGTACTAGATTTTGGTTCGCAATATAGTCACCTCATTTGTAGGAGAATTAGAGAATTTTCAGTCTACTCGGAACTTGTTCCGTATAACATATCATTAGAAGAACTACGACAAATGAATCCCAAGGGCATAGTATTCAGTGGAGGACCGGCAAGTGTATACAATAAAGATTCACCACAACCAACAAATGGAATATTTGAGATAGGACTTCCAGTACTGGGAATATGTTACGGTCATCAATTAATTGTGAATAAATTTGGAGGCAAGGTAAAAAGTTCTCACAAGGAATACGGATCTTCCTTGCTTAGCATAGACAACAATTCTGATCTGCTGGCAGACATGGGCCAATCAACAAGAGCTTGGATGAGTCACGGTGATGCTGCCGAAAGCTTACCAGAAGGATTTACCGTAATAGGCCATACTGAGAATTCTTTTGCAGCAGCAATAGCAAACAAGCAAAAGATGGTATACGGTATCCAGTTTCATCCAGAGGTAATTCACACTGAAAATGGAACTCAGGTTCTCAAGAATTTTGTCTTGAACATATGTAAAGCAAAACAAGACTGGACCCTGGAGAATTTTATAGAATCAACAGTATCAGAAATTTCAAAGATTGATGGTAACGTATTATGTGGGATAAGCGGAGGTGTCGATTCCACAGTAGCTGCATTGTTGATTCAAAAGGCAATAGGAAACAGACTCAAGTGTGTTTTTGTGGATAACGGTCTTTTACGAATGGATGAGGAAGTAGAAGTAGAAAACATGTTTGAAAATAATTTTGGAATGAATTTTACAGCAATAAATGCTAAAGAAAGATTCCTTACAAGACTCAAGGGAATAACTGATCCTGAACAGAAACGAAAGATTGTAGGAGAAGAATTCGTCAAAGTATTCACAGAATTTGCCGAGAAGAATGGTCCTTTCAAATGGCTAGCCCAAGGTACACTTTATCCAGATGTAATAGAAAGTGGAATTTCAAAAGGTCCTGCAGCAGTAATCAAAACCCATCACAATGTAGGAGGATTACCTTCATGGTTGAATTTGCAAATCTTGGAGCCACTCAGATTCTTGTACAAGGATGAGGTAAGAAAAGTTGGCAATATCCTAGGTGTTCCGGATAAACTTCTTTATCGTCATCCGTTTCCCGGACCCGGTCTTGCAGTGAGAATAATGGGTGAAGTTACTCCAGAGAAATTACAGATTTCAAAACATGCAAGCAAAATTGTAGAAAATGAGCTTGTATCATCAGGATGGCATGGAAAGGTTTGGCAAGCATATGCAGCAGTTGGAGATGATAGAGCCGTAGGTGTAGTTGGAGATGAGAGAAAATATGGCCATGTGGTTCTTGTCAGAATAGTTGATTCTATTGATGCAATGACTGCAGACTGGACAAGGCTACCGTCGGAGATACTTGAAAGAATCAGTAACAGAATTACAAACGAAGTAGAAGATGTAGCTTGGGTTAGCTATGTAATTTCAAGCAAACCACCCGCTACAATAGAGCCTCAGTAAAAATAGTCTACTTTAAAAATATAAAATCTAACTAAGATTCAAGTTTATTTTAAAAGATATTTTTTAAAATGAGAGAGTTATGGTGTTACATTTATTCTGGCAGTAGGTGGATTATTGTCCTGAACCATTGTAACCTTTACTGTACTGGTATCTGTACCATATGGGTTGCTCACTGTGAGTTTGAATTCCACTACTTTTTGTTGACCATAGTCAACAGATGGTGAGTAGAATGCTGGATTAGCAGTACTGCCCAATATTAGAGTGACTGGGTCACCGCTGATTTGTTCCCACTTGTATGTGATATTGTCACCTGTACTAGCACTTCCATCTAATACAACTCTGCTATTTGGTGATACTGTTTGATCTGGACCTGCATTAGCAACTGGTGCTTGTCCTGCTGGTGGGAGATTGTTAACTTTTACAGTGACAGAACATGATGGAATGTCAACCATATTATCAGATACATCTAATGTGAATTGAAGTGTGCTACTTGTGCTACTTGGAGTTGGTGCTACAAATGTTGGGCTCATGTCAGTACTAGAAGACAATTGTACTGGTTGTCCAGATATCTGTCTCCAGTAGTATGAGATTGTGTCACCACTTGGGTTTGCAACTGATACTGGCAATCTAACTAGAGAATTAGAATTAACAGAAGCATCTTGACATGATACAGTTGGATCTTGGTGAGTGCTTTTAACAGTAACTTTGGTCATAGCTGCTGCCTTTCCACCATTTCCGTCATCTGCAGTAAATACAAATAGTAAAGTTGCAGTTTGACCAGGTGCCACTGCTGGAGCGACAAATGATGTTCCAGTAGTGCTAATTGATGATAATTGTACGGTAGAGCCAGAATATTGACCCCATGCTAGTGCTAATGGATCATTGTCTTGGTCTGTTGCTGTAGCCATGAGAGATACT
Source organism: Nitrosotalea sp. (assembly GCA_035255545.1). Lineage (GTDB taxonomy): Archaea > Thermoproteota > Nitrososphaeria > Nitrososphaerales > Nitrosopumilaceae > Nitrosotalea. The sequence continues at coordinate 3,794 of DATEZN010000001.1, forward strand.
GTAGATCCTTCATCGACTACTTGATCAGGATTTATTGTAACAACCGGAGGATGATTAACGTGTAAAACTACGACATTGAATGTTGTAGTATCATTTAGTCCATATCCATCATTTACAGTTAATGATAATTTTAATGACTTGACTTCATTTGCAGGTACTGCAGGAGCGATGAAAGATATCACTGGAGCAGTAGAACTTGGAGTAAATGTTATGGTATCGCCAGAAACTTGACCCCATTGGTAAGTCAATGTCTTGCCAGAATCAGGAGTTGTTGATTTGAGACCAGAGAGAGTAACCTTTGTGTTCTCATATACTACAATGCTATTTGCAAGTGAACCTTGTAAGAAATATTGAGTTAATGTACCTGATCTTGCTACATCAGAAGTATAGAAATTGGCGCAATAACCGTGATCTGAACCTTGAAATTGTTGAATGCATTGTTGAAGCGATTGTGATGCAGCATCACTGCTTGTTGAGCTAGTTTGTGCATTTGCAGATATTGTTGGCAACGCTACAGAGAAAATCATCGCAGCTAGTATTGCAACAAAAAATTTGTAATTCAACTTGTCAGTTCTAAATTTTAGATTATTAAAAAACCTTTCTCTCAATTTGTAGCACCACCAAGATCAGTTTTTTGATCGAAAAACACTGTTTGATGTGGTAATTTCATCAATTT
>DATEZN010000002.1:0-2173 GCA_035255545.1 Nitrosotalea sp.
GGATGAAATCAATGTAGATAACTTGTCTTGGAACGAAAATTGTATTGCATTTTACTATGTGGCAAAACTTGCACAAAAACACAAAGTTACAAAAGTGATAACTGCCAATGGTATTGATGAGCTCTTCTGTGGGTATAATGCATACCGAGATTCAATTCTGGAAGGACAAGATGCTGTGCTTGGTATGATAGAAGACAAGATACTTAATGAAACAAGAATGATGAAGGCCGTAAATCAAATTGCATCTGAATTTGGTGTTAATATTGTCCAGCCGTTTTTATCAAAAGAGTTTATAGAATTTGCCAAAGTTATTCCATTGGAATATAAAATAAAAGACAAGGACGATTTGGTACGAAAACATCTTGTTAGAAAACTTGCAGTATCGATTGGAGTTCCAGAAGAATCTGCATTAAAGCTCAAGAAAGCAATGCAATATGGTTCCTTAATTCACAAAAATCTATTAAAAGTCAAGAAAACTTGGAACATGAATTTTTGACCTTGCTTGATACATTCTTGATTATATCAAATGATGCACCAAGGTGATTTTCAGGAATGAAAATTTTGTCTATTTCTTTATCAGTTAGATGAGATGAGAACGCCTCGTCATTTTTCACTGCTTCTCTAAAGTCTGTTCCATCTTCTGAGGATGCAAATGCTACTCGTTGTATGTCTCGGTATGCCTCAAATCTTGGGACTCCTTTCTGTATTAATGCATCAAGAACAAACTCTGCAAATATCTGACCTTTTGTTATTTCGAGATTTTGTCTTATCCTATCATCATTTACAAATAATGAACTGATGATTCTTGTCATGGTTTCAAGCATCTCATCGAGTAAAATGGAACTTGTTGGAAGGATGAATCTCTCATTTGCAGAGTTTGACAAGTCTCTTTCATGCCATAGTGATATGTTCTCAAAAGCTACCGATATCTGACTACGCAATAATCTTGAAAGTGATGTCACACGTTCACTCTTTACAGGATTTCTCTTTACTGGAACTGCACTACTTCCCATCTGACCTTTCTTGAAATATTCTGCAACCTCGCCAATCTCAGTTCTCTGGAGATTACGAATTTCTACGGCAATTTTTTCAAGTGTAGATCCAATCAAAGCCATGTAAAAAATGAATTCTGCATATCTTTCACGTGCAACTACTTGGGTTGTGACATCTGCAGGGTACAATTCAAGCTTTTGCGCCACTCTTTTTTGTACTTCCAAAGCTTTTGCACCCATAAGAGAGCCGGTTCCTACAACACCAAGTGTTTTACAAATCAAGATTCTTTTCTTAATCTCTTCAATTCTTTCTACATGTTTTGACATTTCAAGTGACCAATTTGCAAATTTCAAACCAAATGAAATGATGCTTGCATGCTGACCATGTGTTCTACCTACTGCTGGTAATCCCTTGTACTTGATTGCCTGGTTTGCTAAAATGATGGCAAGTTTTGCAATCTTTGGCTCTATGATTCGTAAAGTATCACGAATCTGTAATGAATTGCTTGTATCTACTAGATCATTACTTGTTAAACCGTAGTGTATCCAAGGTTTTGCAGAAGGTTTGCAAATTTCACTGAGAGCTTCTACTAACGCTGCGGTATCATGATCACTTTTTGCCTCTAATTGTTTTACTCTTTTTATTGAAATCTTACCAGATCTTGCCATCTTTGATATGTTCAAAGCTGCGTCTTTTGGAATCATCCTTATCTCTGACTGAGACAAGGCAACTGCTGCTTCAATATCTAGTTGGTATGTTATTTTTTTCTGATCGTCAAAAATCTCCTTCATTTCATCAGTACCATAACGGCCACTATCTATTGGAAGAATTGGCATGTTTGGGATCAGTTGATCAAGGAAAATAAATCTACTTGTATGAATCTGGATTGAAATCGACACTTTTTTCTATGCTTGTGAACAAATCAAATCTATGGATTCGGATAAAAAACTAGAAAAAAATAACCTGGAAAACAAAGTCAATGATGATAAACTTGATGATGCTGTTTTACTTGACGGAAAGACATTGCATGACTTGTATCGACATACTGCCAAGTTGATTAAATGATTCCACGATCGTATACTCATGATTTAAATTGTGTCCAAATACCTTTTTTCGCAGAAAGCAATGTCGTCACTAATTCCAAAGAAAATACGTGAAATGGAATATCGTATTGAGGCTG
>DATEZN010000003.1:0-2733 GCA_035255545.1 Nitrosotalea sp.
CCAACTATTCTCTTTGTTGCAGCTGCCATTATCGTTATACTTGATATTATCAAAAATGTTAGTCCCCCGTTTGACTGGATGAATTCCGTTAGCCATGGAATCAAACCATCTGTAAAAATTGACTTGTGTGATGTCTGCACGCCTCCGTGAAGTGCAAAAGAGACTGATGTAAAGATTGCACCCATCATGAACAAAAATAAAAATCCCTTGAAGAAGGCTCGTTTTAGTGGACTGTGGGATTCTGAAGGGCGCATTACTCTGTCGGTCATTTTCAGGCAATATAGAAAACCAATCCAAAAGGATGGTGCAAACATCAAGTCAATAATCAAAGGACTCTGTTTTATCAGCTTGTCAATATCTGGTCCAAATATGAAATATGAGACAAGAGCTAATGCTGTTGCTCCTACAAATATTGAAATGTCTATCAAACTTCTATTCTTCTTAACCTCTAGGTCTGTTCCCCACTCGCCCAATTTGATTTGCTGTTGGATTGTGTATTAAAGAATGAAATCAAAAGGATTTTTTGCCTTTCTTATCAACTCCTTTTGTCTTTTATTAGGGGCATGTTCATCATATGCTATGAAAATAGGAATTGTAATCATATCTATTGGTGTTATAGTTCTTGCATTTGGTATTATTTTCTATCTTCAAGGAAATTCAATAGTTGGCCCTACCTCATCGTTCATGTATTCAAATCCGAAATGGATTGTAAACGGCCAATGGATTGCCGTTGGTGGTGCATTGATCTTTGCTGCAGGCCTTGGAATTAGCTTACGACGCCCAAAGTCATAGTGGATCTGACCTTGGATAATTGACGAATCTTTTTTGTAATCAGATTGTCCATCTGAGATTCGGAATCGGTTTCAGCTTCTACTACAATGTCGTAATCTCCGTATACGACTCTTGCATCCTTTACTTTGTCTATTTTCTTCAATTTTTCAACAATTTCGTTTTCGGCACCAAGCTCGCAACCGATCAAAACGTATGCCTTTTCCATATCATATCAAATCGTGACACAAGCTTAAATCCTTATTCCATAAATTCAACACACTCATTCCTACGTTTCACTATGATTTAACTCGAATTTTTCATATTGGTTATTGGCCATGGAATTAAATGTCGGTCTTTTAAAATGTAATTTCATGGGATTGTTTGGAAAATCAAAGCCCAAAGATGACGCCATTGAACAAATGAGAGTGTTGCTTGATAACTTTCAGTTTGCTGACTTGCAGACCTTTTGTACTGAAATACTTGGAACTAAACCAGCAATTGATCAGGAACATTTGTCAAGCACTGAGATACTTGATTTTGTATGGGATCAATATCACAAGGGAAAAATGCAGTTTTCTCAGATAAAGGAATTTGCACTAAAACATGAGATAGTTGCAGAAAACTTTTTTGAATAAATTTTTAAATTTGTATGTCTAATGTACTGAGGATATTTGTTGTGAGATCATAGGTACGTATTAGATGATTATTGGTATCTGCAATGTATAGCCTGTCTTGGTACAATTTTACATCACTTGGCTCGTATAGTCCTAGCGTGTCGCAACTTGGATCATCCAATCTGCATATTGTACTCATACCCTGCTTTCCAATTAGTGTCTTAACTGAATCATCATCTTGATCAATTACTCTAATTGAAGAATTGTAAGTGTCTGCGACAAATATTTTATTTGCAGTTGCACACAATCCTAGTGGATGTTGGAATAATGCTTCACCTGCTTTACCATCCTTGTGTCCAAATGCAAATAATCCGTGACCTACAATAGTTCTGACATATTCTGTCTTGAGATCTATCTCTCGTACAGATGATGTTTCACTGTCTACAAAGTATACTATGTTACCATGAATGAAAATTCCGCTTGGTTGTGCAAGTTGTGCCTGCATCCTATTACCATCGATAATATCTTCCTGACCGTTTCCTGCAAAAGGTTTTGTTATCTCTGTATTGACATCATATGTCCATATCTGATGATTTCCTGCCATTGCAATAAAGATCAAGTTATCTTTTACTGCAACATCCCACGGAGATGAAATTGTAATGTCTTTTCCTTTACCGCCCGGTGATCGCCATGGACCTTGCTTGCCTGTTCCAACAAGTGTAGTGACTTGGTTGTTTTGTAAATCTATTTTTCGTAATGCGTGATTTTCTGTATCTGCAACAAAAATAAAATCGTCCTTCCATGAAACCCCTTGAGGTCTGAAAAATGTCGCATCTGAAAATTTACCATCTACTAGACCTATCTTACCACTTCCAATGGTATGCAGTATTTTGCCTGAGAGATCAGTGACAATGACTCTGTTGTGATTCGAATCTGATATGGCAATCCTATCTTTTGATATTGATATCTTGCCTGGGAATGATAATACTGTGTTGCTCTTCTTGATAGTTTTTAGAATCTTGATTGGATCTCTTGCCAATGTGTGAGATTTTGCATGTTTTTCCAAAAGCACATCAATTGTGTCCTCTACCATCTCTTTTTGTCCTTCTCCAGACTGTCTGTATACTAGAATTCCATTGGGATCAATTATGGCAATTGTGGGCCAACCACTAATTCCAAACTTGCTCCAGACAGTCATTTTCTTGTCAACAAGTACTGGGTGTGATATCTCGTATCTTGCTACTGCCTGCTCGATATTTTTCATGTCTTGCTCATTGAAGAATTTTGCAGAGTGTACTCCTATGAATACAACTGGCATGTCTTTGTATTTTTCTTCAAGTTCTGCAAG
>DATEZN010000004.1:0-8317 GCA_035255545.1 Nitrosotalea sp.
CTAGTTCTCAGGTTATTGTTTTAGTGCTTCTTCGAGAAGCTGGCCTGCGTTTAACATTCCCTTTTGCTTTGCAATCTGTTCAATTTTTGCATATTGTTCAGCTGTAAAACAAACTGGCATTGAACGGTCTTTCATGAATATCATTAGTCTTTCTGATTTTATATCCTTTTTGTTGATTTGCTTTGATCGTCAAGATCGATTTGTGTTACCTACTCGTTGAACACATACTTGCGTTGACCACGTAATTCAGGACTACTTCCCACTCCTACCAACACAAACTCTTTTTTGCCATCCAAGATGTTCTGAGTTGGACTGAGTTTACTTTCATGAATTTGTTCATATTCTTCAAGTGAAACCTTTCGTCTATCTCCTATCTCTGCTTCCAAGTTCATGTTCTTGGCAATTTCCTTGTATGTATCCATGATAACTCCACTGAAGACCATAGCACTACTTCCACTGCCATAAGAACCAAATCCGAATCTTTTGCCCTCAAGATCAACACCCTTTTGGAACTCAAACTCCATACAACTTCTAAAGCCCATGTAGAGTGAAGCAGTGTAAAGATTTCCTACCATGCTTGATGCAATAAGTGAGCTTGCAAGTTTAGAGTCATATGCTTCTTGGAATTCATCAGTCATTGTAAATCGTTTTGTAAACTCGTGGTCTTTTTGCATAAATTCTTCATCTGCAAGTATTGATTCTATAGTTCCACGTGGATCCTTTGGAACTGGTTCGGACATTCCCATTTTTTCTATAATTCCCTTCCAGCGTGGTAAACTTCGCCATTCATGTCGCAGTAGATATGTCAAAGCTTTCTTACCCATGTTACTGTATGGAAGATGCATGTTTACAAAATCAATATAGTCGAGAATTGATTCGCCTTCTTTTAGTTTTATTATTCCGGTAGAGAGTGCTTTTTCTTTGTATGCCATAAGTGCCTTCTTTACCTGTATCATATAGAGCAAGTTTGAGTACTGACCATTTACAATTGGAGTCTCTTTTCCAAACGGTCTGTAGAAATCATATTCATTTTTAATGGAAGTCGATGTAACCTTGGGATCAAAAGTCATCAGTCTGGGATTATCGCTTAGAAGCATTGCAACAGCACCTGCCCCCTGGGTATACTCACCGCTTGAGCCAAGATCATATTTTGCAATATCAGATACTACAACTATTGCAGATTTACCCTCTGCTTCTCCGGCTCTTATCCAATTAGCATTATCATACAAAGCATAAGAGCCACTAACACATGCAAACTTGCATTCAATTCCACCACAGTGTTCAAAAGAATCATTTCCGTATACCTGTTCTAACATACCAATTACATAGGAGTTCATTGCTTTTGATTCGTCAAGAGATGATTCTGTGGCAACATACAGTCTTCCAACATCTTTTGGTGCAATTTTGTTTCGCTCCATTATTCGTAGACATGCGTTTGCGGCCATACATGCAGGGTCTTGATTAGTATCGACAATAGCCATTTTTGATACTCCTAGGCCCCGCTGTAGCTTATCCGGATCCATACCACGGGCTTTTGCAAAGTCTCTTGCGTCTACAAACAATTTTGGAATGTAGATGGCAATGTCATCTATACCTGCGGCCAATAGCTTCAGCTTTCTAATTACAGATATAAGGATTTTGAGAATCGTTTTTGATCTCAAAGATTGACAATTTTTGTCATATTATTACAATATGTATGAAATCTCTTAGGATTTTAGCTTAGATTTGAACAATTCATCAAACACATCAAAGGGTTGAGCTCCAACAATTTTTGACACTGTCTTGTCAGGCGCTATGATGAAAAAGTCAGGTGTTCCAGTCAATCCTAGGTCCTTGGCGTTTGATAGACTACCCTGAACAGTAGAGATGTATCGTGATTCCGACATACATTGCCCAAATTGAGTGGCATTTAGTCCAACATTATTTGCAAACTTTAGCAGATTGCCAGATGATGCCCAACCGGTATTTTCTCCAGCCCAGTTGTTGTATAGTGCATCATGATACTCCCAAAATTTACCTTGTTCTTGTGCACAATGTGCGGCATGAGCTGCATTCACAGAGTCCTGGCCAATTATGACAAAATCTTTGAAGACCATACGTACCTTTCCAGTATCAATGTAATTTTTCACAATATCGGGCTCTGTAGTGTGGTAAAACTGATTACAGTAATAGCATTGATAGTCTCCAAACTCAATCATTGTGATTGGTGCATCGTTTGAGCCAAGCACTGGCGAGGTATTTTCAGTCAATAAGCTCATTGCTACTTTTTGAGAGGATGCATCATTTTGTGATGTGATATTATCAGAAAGACCTTGTGTATTGGTAGGAATCATGTGGTTTGAAAAGCCTTGTCCGAATAAAGAAATCACAACTATAACAACAGCAATTGCTCCGATCCCAATCCCTACTGACGGGAGATGAATCTTCAAGAATTTAACTAGCCTTACAGATTATTTAGTTCTTGTCAAAGGGGCAAGCCAAATAAATGGGATTTGTCTTTAAGAATATGTGAAAAAGGTTTTTGTCAATGGGTATGGTTCAATCGGTAGTAGAATAACCCAATTCATATCTGATGACAAAGACATCGAGGTCATCGGAGTAGGCAAGTATTCTCCTGATGACAAGGTAGCAGATGCAATATCACGTGGACTTCATGTTTACGTACCAAAGGAAAAAACTGGCGCTTTTAAAAATTATAAAATATCTGGAACCATTGAAGATGTAATCTCTGAAAGTGATCTAGTAATAGATGCAGCACCTGGTGGCATGGGATATGAAAATAAAAAAACATTGTATGAACCAAAAAATGTTAACGCAATTTTTCAGGGCGGTGAGACAATTGGTGGAGGAGAATCTGTTGCAGAATTGATCTTCAATTCTCGTGTAAATTATGAAAAGGCATTTGACACAAAATATGTGATGCAAGGAAGTTGTAATGTAACTGGAATGGGGAGGATACTTCAACCTCTCAAGGAAAAGTATGGGAAAAAAATCAAACGATTTGATGCAACACTGTTGAGACGATGGGCAGACCTTGAGGATTCAAAGACCACAGTGAAAGACTCTATCGAGTGGACCAGAAAACCGCATCATAATGATGATGTTAAAAGTTACATGGGTGCAGATACACCACTTTTCATTCGTGCTTTCAAGGTTCCTACAAGACAGATGCACGTACACTTGATGGACATTCGTTTTGATGGCCCGGCACCAAATTCACAAGAAATTCTTGAACTGTACAAAAATGAATACGGTGTTGCAACATTATATGATGCAAAAGGAACTAAAGACATCCGAGATTATGCCGAGTCTATAAAATTTAATTTCAAAGACACCAACATGATTCACATTCATGCAGATGTAATTGAGGTTCAAGATGATACTGTCAAACTGACATACTCTGATGATCAGACCGGTATAGTAGTACCTGAAAACCATCTTTTGATGCAAGCAATGTTGTTCAAACGAAAAAGAGAAGATGCTTTCAAGCATACTGAAGAGTTGTTCCACATGGAAGAAAAGAAAAAACTTTTGCAAGAACATTTTGCGAAGAAATAAGCATAAAAACGTAATATGGAATAATTTGTTGCTCTAAAACCCTGTAACCAATGTGAACTTATAAAAGAGACAGTTGGAAAATAATACGCAGACCAATTGTTTGAAATTCAATCAACGTATTTATCGATTAAAACACAGAATTTAAGATCAATACAATGTACCAGACACTCACATCGAGGTAATTAATCTTGGATAGCGAAATGATTTTAAAAATAATATTGCTTGCATTGCTGGTAGCTTTATCGGCTATTTTTAGCGGGGCTGAAGTGGCGCTAATTGCAACAAACAAGGCCAAAGTAAATCAATTATTAAAAGAAAAAGCTAGGGGGTCTGCCTCACTTGCTAAATTAAAAGCCAATCCAAACAGAATGCTTGCAACAATAAATCTTGGAACTGTATTGGCAAACGTAGGATCGTCGGCACTTGCCACCGAGATTGCATTAGGTTTGTTTGGAAACGGAGGCCTTGCATTATCCATTGGAATAATGACTTTCATACTTTTGATCTTTGGTGAAAATGCTCCAAAATCATATTGTAATGCAAATCCCGTCAAAGTATCGCTATGGATAAGCGGTGTCACACTCACTTTTAGTTACATTTTTTATCCATTTGTAATATTGTTTGAAAAAATTACTCATGCCATACTTTGGATACTAAAAAGTCCTTACCATCCACCGCCGATTACAGAACAAGAGATTTACAATGTGCTCGAACAAGGCTTGGAAGACAAGGCACTAAAAAAACACGAACATGAACTTGTGCATGGTGCTCTCAAGTTTGATGATATTGTAATACGTGCCGTCATGACTCCTAGAACAAAGATGTTCATGCTTCCAGCAAAGATGATCTTGTTTGATGCAATGCCATTGATAAGCAAAAGTGGGTATTCTAGAATTCCCCTCTACAAAGATACTACAGACCAAATTATCGGTATTTTACATGTGAGAGATCTGTTAAAAAATTTAGAAAGAGATGAAAAAATAATTACACTAGAGTCACTTTCTAGAAAACCAATTTTTGTATCACAAGAACAACGAATCAGTAAACTTCTACGAGAGATGCAAGGTAGACAGACTCACATGGCAATTGTAGTTGATGAATTTGGAGGTGTGGAAGGTTGTGTTACACTTGAAGATCTTTTAGAAGAGATAGTAGGCGAAATAATGGATGAAACTGATATGGAGGAGCTCAACTTCAAAATGTTGGACAAAAACACCATGCTTGCAAGCGGAGATGTGGAGATTGATACGGTAAATGAAATATTAAAATCAAACATTCCCCAAGGGGACGATTATTCTACTTTGAGTGGTTTATTGCATGACAGGCTGAAGGATATTCCAAGAACAGGTGATAGGCTGGTGATAGAGTCTGTCAAGATGACAGTCGAAGATGTAGTAAATAATCAGGCAACCAGAATAAAGATAGAAAAGATTCCAAACAATAACTAAGTTCGTGGTGGAATTGCAAACTTGTTTTGAGGATTTTTGTGATAATCAACAGGAATGCTAGAGTCTTTTTGTCGCCCGGTCAGTATTCCTATTACAGTTTCATCCTTTTTGATAATTCCTTCGCCGATTAATTTTCTAACACCAGCTGGAACCGCACCTGAAGCCATCTCACAATCAAATCCATTTAGACCAACAAGTGCCATACCATCAAGCATCTCGGCATCAGATACCTGTGTTACAACGCCCTTTGTAAAATCAAGTGCTCGTAACCCCTTGAGAATATTGGCAGGCTTTGCAATTTGAATTGCAGTAGCCTTGGTCTTGGGCCTTATCTTATTTTCATCCATGTATTCATAATATCTTTTGATCAAACCAGTATCTGCTTTTCCACCATTCCACCTCAATTCTGTATTTTCAAATTTGCCATTGTACAAATTGTATAAAGTGTTGGCACCTTCAGAGTTGACAACTGCAAGACGAGGTATTTTCTTTATCCACCCCCAATCGTTCAACTCTTTGAGTGCCTTGCCACAACTTGAAGTGTTTCCCAATGCACCACCAGGATAAACTATCCAATCCGGAGGATTCCAGTCCAAAAATTCTAGGGCTCTGAAGACAATTGTTTTTTGTCCTTCGATTCTAAATGGATTTACAGAGTTTACAGTGTATCCACCTGCTTGTCCTGCTTGTTTTAGTGAAGCAGATAATGCATCATCAAAGTTTCCTTTAATTTCTACAACCTGTGCACCAAACTGAAATGCTTGACTAAGTTTTCCAGGTGCAACTTCTCCTGCAGGTATGTATACATCACAGTCCATGTTTTCATTTGCAGCATACATTGCAGCAGACGCAGAAGTGTTTCCAGTTGACGCACATATTATTTTTTTAATTTTAACAAGTTTTGCATGTGTTACAGCAGTTGTCATACCATTGTCTTTGAAGGAACCACTTGGATTGTACCCCTCTGGCTGGAGCCAGAGATTTTGTAGTCCAACATATTGTGATACACGAGACATGTGATATGGCTTTGAAAGTCTGCCCTCTGCACCATCTAATGAAACTAAATATTTTGAACATTGATCAATATCTTCAGTATCAATCTGACAAAAATTCAAAAGTTCACGAAAACGCCACACTCCACTTTCATTGAAAATATTGTTAGAGTGGTTTCGGCGTTTGTAAAAAACTTCTTTTAATGAAACAGGTGGAATTGAATTATACTTTACATCAAGCAAGTGACCCTTTTCACATTCAATTCTAGTATCAGTAACAGGATATTGTAGACCGCATGCTGGATCTATACATTGTAGATATGCCTGGGACTGCATTATGCAAAATTTAGCTGGTTCGTATTTAAATCTAAAGAATTTACGTTTTAGACAAAAACCTCTGAGACGGTGAAAAAACTAAACTATTTTTTTGGACCTGAGCGCATGTGAAAGTTTATGCAACATTTGCACTCTTTTGAGATGCATTCTGTTTCAGACACATGTCCACAAATACCACATTCACAATGTGTTTGCATATTTCTTCTGAGGATTTATTACATTTAACCAATATGAGGGTTCTTGTATGGTTATACTGACTATTTTTTTGATTTTTTAGGTTTTTCCGTGGATTTTTTTGCGGACTTGGCCTTGTCTTCCAAGTGTTTTGTTTTTGCCTCTTCAGTTTCTTTACTTTTTTCATCTACTGCCTTCATGACCGCTTGAATCAAACCGTCCAAGTCACTGTCAGAAACTTCAGGCTCCACAGCCGCTGCTATCTGAGTAATAGTATTGGATATTGCAGAGCTTACTTCGTCAAAGCTCTCCGGATCTTCATATGCTGCATTATACAGTGCTTTGAGCCGTCTTACGTCAGAAAGCACCTGATCTGTCAGTGTTAAACGGTATTTTTTACCATTTATGGTGATTTCCTGACTTATCATGCATGAACTCGCCATCATGCTTTCATAAAGTTTTCTGTAAAAAAGAACAATTACCAGTAACACAGTGAACACAATATTGACCAGAAAAGTTCCAAGTAAGGCAGAACGATATTTTTCTACAGGGGTAAGCATGATTACATCAAGGGGTGCAAAAGGTCCAAATGTCATGGCGGCAGAATGGGTCATGCAAATTTCATACAACCCGGTTTTAATTGCCATCTTTATTCACAATGGATCACAGACTATTAAGAACATAGAAAAAACAAAGGAATTTGGAGTAAATGTAGCATCAAAAGATCAAACAACCCAAGTAAATGTTGCAGGGGGTTATTCCGGATCAGAAATTGACAAGTTGAAAATGAAAAATATTTTTCAAACTGTTACTCCTCAAAAAATCAAAACACCAATGATTTTAGGTTGTACGGTAAATGCTGAATGTAAACTAGTCAAAAAAGAAAAAATAGGTGATCATGTCATGATAGTAGGAAAAGTTGTGTACATCAAACACAATGACACAAAAAGTCCTCTAGTATATCACAAAGGGCGATATTTCAATCTAGATTCCACAATAGAACAGGATAGAAAAGAGGTTCAAGTAAGTAAAGAAACACTTGATTTTTTTACAAATCTTGCACAGGGAAAATTTGTTTTAAAATGCGCAGGAGTTTTAGTATGGTCTAAAAACAAAATCATGGTCATAAAATGGCAAAAGACAGGATTTGAAACTATACCTTTCATCATACCCAAAATAGGTACAAATCAACGAGACGATCTTGTCAAATTCTTAAACAAGACTAGACTTGACATCAAAGTAGATTCCGAACCTATTATGAAGAGACTTGTTTTAAAAAACACTAATAAAATTCAGAGGATAAATTTCGTACTATTCAACGGAAAGGTCAAAAAAGTAATGCCAAATACAACTTGGAAACAAAAACACCAAGACGTTATAGCAAAATTAATTTAGATTATAATATAGTCTAATGCTACGGCATCAGCTAATAATGACGCATGTCTAGAGTTTACAATATAACCATTTTTGATATCAGTTGTTGGGACCCACCTATTTGTAGAACTATAGTGTCTTTTTTCTTTCATTTCTTTTTCAATATCGTGTAAATCACATTCTCCTTCCTCAATCTGCTGCGTATTGATGTGTTTTATTGTAATTAGGATTTTTTTTATCTTTACTCTAACACCAAATCTCCAAATATGGTCTGAAGTATCGTCTTCAACTTCGAGTAACTTGAGTTTTATTTCCTTTGTGCCAAGTGCATCCCTGCTAACCAAACTGCGTTCATCAACAAAATCCTCAAAACTCATTATCTTATGTTTACAATATCACATTAAAGAAGTATTCGATCTAAATGACCTTTGGTTT
>DATEZN010000005.1:0-2291 GCA_035255545.1 Nitrosotalea sp.
TAAACAACACTTGTCCTTTCATATCAAATATTGTAGCAAAACGAATTTTTGGATCAATTTCCATGACTTTGTCAAATAACGGCTTGTAATTCGTGTCTAGTATGCTTGTTTCTAGCCCATAAACTTTGCTGTGATAAATAAAATGATGTGTGGATACATCCTAGAGTTTTCTTACGGTTCCCTGAACGTATCGTCATTTACAAGAGTGATTGTTCCTGTACAAGGATCATTGATTTTGGTAAAATCTGATTGCGAACTTATTGTTCGCATCGCAGCAAATGCACGAATATGTGCATGAGGAAAAGCATCTGCTAATTTATTTGCCGCACCAAGAAGAGTAGAGCCTCGTGTCACTACATCATCTATCAAAAGAATTTCATCGGGTTCATGCAATATTTTTTTGACTTTCATTGAATCATAGTGTTCAAAAGCTTTTGGCCTATTTGCAGCCAAGCTTGTTGCAGATTTTGGTAAGGGAGTAACACGACTAAGACATTCTACAACCTTGCTCCCAAGGCCTTTTCTAACTAGTGCTGTAGCTATACGTTGAGGAACCCAGAGAGTTCCTAGCCTGTTCAAAGAACTGTTTGGAGTGGGAACTAGAACTGGATTTGTTTTGAAATACTCTGCAAATGGTATTTTTTTGATGTTGTTCTTTATCCGGTCTGCGATATAGTCGGACATTAAAATTTGATTTGATCTCAATTTTACATACTCGTCATTTTTGAGTGTCCGCATTACCGTTCTAGATAGACATTGAGTGTTAGAATCTCCACGTGGAGAATATGCCAAAAGAGAACAAAATTCTATCTCAGAAAAGTGCATGACAATTATTTATTGAAACACGTCAAGCATTTCAAGATGTGATGGTAAAACTTCAAACATATCTGCAGGGTTGGAAAGTTCCATTGCTCCATATTGTAACATCTTTTTTGGCCAACTCAACTGACTATTATTTAAAACAGATTTCCAAATAAACAAAGGTCTTCCTAGCCTAAGTGCTTCCCAACCTTGATGTAATGAACCGCTTGTATCTCCGGCTTCAACAATTATTGTGGCATCAGAGATTAGTGCCATTGTCCTATTGCGGAGTACAAAATCTTTGGGAGTGGTTGGATGACCTATTGAAAACTGTGAAATTGCAAGATGATTATTCATAATTTCTTGTTGAAGTTCAAAGTTTTTACTTGGATATGTCTTGTTTAATGGCGTTCCAAGAACTGCAACAGTTTTACCACCTAGTGTAATAGCAGACTGGTGTGCAGATGTATCAATTCCGTCTGCAAGTCCGCTGACAATCACGGTTTGCTTGTCTACCAAAGTTTTTGTAATTGTTTTAGCATCTTCAAGTCCTTCCAGGGATGCTTTTCTTGAACCAATTATTGACACCCTGGGCCTTGGCAAAGGAATTTGCATTGTTCCCTTGACATGAAGTATTTTTGGAGCAAATTTTATTTCAACATCATTTAGAGTACGACCAAGAAGCATATCCACAGGCATGGAAGAATATTTCAATTCTTTGAATATCTCCATCACCATACTTTCAAAGTTTACGGATATAATACTTTCATGGTGTTTTTCCATGACAAGATCGCAATGGTTGACAAACCTTTTCAATTTAAAAATTAAAACATTGATCGCAGAAATATGGTGTGATACCAGACATTCTATCTTACAAACCAGAACTTGTCTTTAATGCATCAAGAAGCTTTGCACCATCAATTCGTCCCAAACCTGTACATGCATCCCAATTTGGACCTGCTTTGTATGAGCCATTATTTCCACTAACAATATCTGAAAATATCGGGCTAGGAATTTTTTTATAAAATAATGGATTGAGATATCCCGCTTTATGGCCCGTGCCCTGATTTACAAGTGCAACTAGTCCCGCATAAAGTGGTGCAACTGCACTTGTTCCACCAATGATTGTCTCTTCTCCATCAACTAACACATTGTATCCTGTTGCTGGATCTGCATTGCCTGCAACATCTGGTACCCCTCTGCCAATGCGGCCTCCAGAATTTACAGATGGTGGAACTTGGGCTCTACTCTGCCAGACTGGCAAATCAAATGTATCGCTAATGCCGCCTCCAGTAGCTCCACCGTTTGGCAAGTCATTCCAGACAGATTCTGCTACAATCTTATTGTCTGATGATTCTACACGAGTTCCCCCACATGCTAACACATACGGACTAGATGCAGGAAAGTCCACATGGGCAAGACCATCCTCTACTGCATCTGATGACCCATTATCCCCCACTGCTGCACAAATCGTTATGCCAAGTGCGGAA
>DATEZN010000006.1:0-15096 GCA_035255545.1 Nitrosotalea sp.
GCAGCTAACAGACTAGATTGTGCATTCCAAGGCCAAGAAAGAATGGTTCGTGCAAAACTTGGACCAGTCGCATTACTATCACAAAGTGGTACAATGGGAATCAGTTTCCTTGAAACTGCAGACTCGTTTGGATTATCAAAGATGGTAAGCTATGGTAACAGATCAGATGTAGATGAAGCAGACATGATCTGGTACTTGGCAAATGATCCTCAAACCAAAGTAATTGCATTATACGTAGAAGGTTTTGGCGATGGTAGAAAATTCATCGAGACTGCAAAACGCGTGATGAAAGAAATGCACAAGCCAATCATAATTTGGAAAAGTGGAAGAACTGCACTTGGAGCAAAACAAGCAGCATCACACACAGGTTCACTTGGAGGCTCTAACGCAATAATCCAAGGAGCATTCAAACAAGCAGGAATAATTTCAGTAGAAAGTTATCAAGAACTTGCTTCAGCTACAAAAGCACTAGCGTGGCAACCAGCAGCTAAAGGGCCAAGAGTAGCACTTGTCAGCAACGGTGCAGGACCAATGATTGGTGCAATAGACCAATTTGAAAAATATGCACTAGAACTTGGCAAAGTAACAGAAGCAACACTCAAGGAAATGAAAGAACATTATCCTCCAACATATGTAATTGGAAATGGAAATCCTGCAGATGTCACAGGAGGAGCAAATGCTGATGACTATAGATATTCCATACAAAAGTTCATGGACGATCCAAACATCGACATTGTAATGCCATGGTTTGTCTTCCAAGATGATCCACTTGAAGAGACAATAATCGATTACTTGGGAGAATTCTCAAAACAAGGCAAAAAGCCATTGCTTGTTGGTGGAAACGGCGGTCCATACACAGCCAAAGTCTCTGGACTAATTGAAAAGCACAATGTACCAGTGTACGACGATATCCGAAACTGGGTTGCAGCAGCATCAGCTCTGCACCAGTGGGGAAAAGTTAAACCCAATAAGGTTTAATTTCCACATAGTTTGGAGTTGTGGCATGTCTCTAGTTAACGTCTCAAAATCAGAAGGAATTTGTACAATCAAGATTAACAGACCAGACAAGCTCAACGCCATGAACATGGATGTTGCAAATGATATCATCAAAGAATTCAAAGAAATTGAAAAAGACGATTCAGTAAAGGTTGTAGTAATTACAGGAGAAGGAGACAAGGCATTTTCTGCAGGTGCAGACATTGCATACATGTCAACAATCACACCAATAGAATCAGAAACTTATGCAAAACTTGGCCACCTGTTAACACATACCGTAGAAAATTGTAGCAAGCCAACAATTGCTGCAATTAATGGATTTGCACTCGGTGGTGGATGTGAACTTGCACTTGCATGCGATATTAGAATAGCTGCAGATACTGCAAGGATGGGACAACCAGAAGTAACAATAGGTGTATGTCCAGGTTGGGGTGGAACTCAGAGATTACAAAGAACAATTGGAATTTCCCAGGCAAAAGATTTGATCTTTACTGGAAGAATTGTAAAATCAGACGAGGCAAAAGAGATGGGCCTAGTAAACAAAGTAGTAGAACTTGCAAAATTAATGGAAGAGACTAACAATACCGCAAAGATGATTGCTCAAAATTCTGCAATGGCAGTAAGAATGTCAAAGATCGCAATAAACAAGGGAAGAAATTCAGACATTGACACAGGTCTTGCTCTTGAATTATACACATGGGGCTTGTGCTTTACGCATCCTGACAGAGCAGAAAGAATGACTGCTTTTGTAAACAAGTCAAAAAAGTAAGCTCGACCTAATCTTTGATTCCTATTATGTCAGGTATGAAAAGATTATTATAATTTAAAGGACGAATTAGGTTCATGAGTAATACACAGACCACAAAATTGGTCACAATTACACCAAAAGCCGCAGAGAAAGTAATTGCTTTCATGGCAGAAGAAGCCGAAAAGCCACAATTTCTGCGAGTCTACGTACAAGGTGGAGGATGTTCAGGATTATCCTATGGAATGGGATTTGAAAAGACATCTGAAGAAGATGATCTTGTACTAGAAGAAAATGGTGTCAAGATGGTAATTGACAGTTATAGTGTCGACTACCTCAAGGGTGCAAATATTGACTACATTGAGAGCCTAATGGGTGCAGGATTTAAAATCAACAATCCAAATGTAACCAAGTCTTGCTCTTGTGGAAGTTCATTTAGCACATCCTAGATTCGAAATTTTTTTAATTTTTATTTTTTAATAACTAGTGTAGACTAGATCAAGTACAGTTTGGAAAAGTGTTATTGAATTTTTAGATGACCATTAGGGTCATGGTAGTCAAGACGTGCGGAATTTTTCTTACTTCTTTTGTTATTATTTTCTCCAAAGCCATGGAATCAGCCGCCTCTATTTTTGCGATGATGTCGTACAGTCCGAGAGTTCCAGTTACTTCAGATATACCTTTGATCTCCATAAGTTTTCTAATTATTGGATTTTCTTTTCCAGTTTCACAATGTATTGCCACAAAAGCCTTGCTCATAGAACATTATCACAATATCAAGTATTAGGTATTTCTATGGCCAGAGGCCACGTGCATCAAATGCTTCTAGCACTCTGCCAACTGCAAGCACCATGCTTGCTTTTCTCATGTCTACATTGTGTTTCTTTGAAAGAGCATAGGTATCGTTGAAACCACGTACAATGTGGTGTTCCATTTTACCTGCAACCTCATCAAATGTCCAATAGTATCTTTGCAAGTTTTGTACCCATTCTAGGTATGATATACACAATATCCACTTCCAGGAAATCCGCAAATGAGAGAGGGGTTTTTAAGAACTGGCATCTCGGTAATTTCTACAACTATACGTTGAGGAAGAGACAACATCGTTACGGAAAAATTAATTCAATATTAATGAAGCGTGTGACTTTTACTTGTGTCGAGGTTTTTTCTTTGTTGCTTTTCGTTTAGCAGTTCTGGTTGTTTTTCTTTTAGCAGTTTTTGTTACTTTATTTCTTGATGCTTTTTTTGAACGAGTCTTGTGTTTTGCAGTTTTAGCAGGTTTTCGTTTTGTCTTTCTTGCCTTTGCTTTTTTTGCTTTTGCCAAGGCAAGTTTTCTTGCATTGCTTTTTCTTCTCTGAGCTGCAAGTGCTGCCATTCGTTTTCTTTTTACAGCTGCAAGTGCTGCCATCTTCTTTCTTCTCTGGGCTGCAATTTCTGCTAGTTTCTTTTGTACTGCTGCCAGAGCATTACTTGCTTGTGCTTCAAGTTTTAGAAGAGACTCAAATTTTGGTCTCAAGACAGATTCGGCATGTGTAGAAGATTTTAGTTGTTCAATCAAAGCAGGTTTTGTGTGACCTTGTTTTTTTAGTAAACTTTCAATCTTGACCTTTTCCTTTTCACTTGATTCTATTGCTTTATCCAGTCTAG
Organism: Nitrosotalea sp.; assembly: GCA_035255545.1. GTDB lineage: Archaea > Thermoproteota > Nitrososphaeria > Nitrososphaerales > Nitrosopumilaceae > Nitrosotalea. Next base: position 3,389 of record DATEZN010000006.1, read on the forward strand.
CATGGCCAGATTCTCTTTCTTTTAATTCAGAATGTAATTCGGCTATTTTTTCATCAATATACTTTAGTTTTTCAACTACAGAATTCTTGTCTTCAGACCCATACTCACTTTGTTGGGTTGCCTGGTCTTTTGCATCCTGCTCATGTCGTAGTCTTTCTTCTGCTGCAATCCTGAGCCTCTCAATGCTTGCCTTTTGAGAAAGGTGCTGGTTTAGGAGCTGAGATGCATGGTCTCTAGCCCTAGTCAAGTCTTCTTTCTTCTTTTCCAAGGCAACAAGGCCTGATGATGATCTTCGTTTTTTAGAAACAGCCTCTTTTAGTTTATTTTCAACCTGTTTTCGTAATTTGGATACTTCCATTTTTTTCATACCGTATGATTTTGCAAGCGTCTCAAGTGATGCCATGCGATAATGAGCCTTTGTAATCGATTAAGTTTTTGTTATGATCAGTATTTGACATACGAGTTAAAATTTTCAACATATTTTTGATCTTTTTAGCAAAATTTTAAGATGTTTCAGGTATCACCAAGTAGATTTTATTTACCAAGTGCACACAGAAATCATGGATTTTCATCCATCACAACTGCCAATCGCTCATTCATTTCAGATCGATGAAGAACGAAAGGCTCCTGATCTTGCTGAACAAATGATAAGACTTGGGTTTTCAGCACAGAAAGGTGCATTTAGGATAATCATGACAAAGGAGCAAAAGTCTGCAAAAAAGATTGGTTTTACAATTATGAATGAGCTTAATTTTGGATTGCGAAAAGCAAAACAAGAACGCGATGTAAGATATTGGATATACAGTTTTGACGCAGATCACTATGCGATGGTTCTGATAAGCTCCAAGGTCATGGAAGAGTTAGGATTTTGACTTGTCAAAGATAAGTTCTATCTTTAATTTTTTGGAAATTATATCTGCAATCAATATTCCAAATATTACACCAGCAACTATAGTTGAAGGGTATTCTTGCAACAGATACAATCTGCTTATTGATACCACCGCAGGATATATCCATAAAAGATAGCAACCGCGTGGAAATCTTTTAGACAAGGCATATCCGATGATAAATGCAAATATTGTAGTTCTTACTGTATCTCCTGCAGGAAAAGTACCTTGTATAACACATGGTACACTCACATCTGCGCCAGATTTGATTGCTAGATGAGCACCGATAAAATCAAGTGCTGGCTTTTCATATCCAGTATAGCATCTCATGTATGACGCAACCATAGTACCTATCAACAAAGAGAGAAGAAGAGTCAATCCAAGACGCCTTGTTCTTTTCATTATAAACAGTACAATACTGACAAATATTGGATACAAGACCCATCCAAGTTCTGTAAATACATCCATTGTTATGTCTATGACGTGATTTCCTGTAAGTTTTGAAACCGTTGTTTCAAACCCAGCATCAGACACAAGCACTATTTTTGCAACAGCTAGATAGAGCAGAATCAGAAAAGATACCAATAATAGGAAAAATGTCCTGCTTCGTACATCAAAGATTACGTTCTGCAATGAAATTCCATCCCAGATGTAAACATCTAACCAATGCTTGGTGTCACCATATTAAAATCAGATTGCTCATCTTTTCATTTTTGTTTTATTATGAACAACCAAAATAACATACAGATTTGACCTGATTTGTTGTTTATCGCCAAATGATAATCATATCTTGTTTTTTATTCAATAAAAATACACATAATCTAGAAACCGTGGATGTGTCTTGCACGATCACTAGTCTGACACTCATCCAAATATCCACGGTTTCTAAAAATTCAAACATTGTGAATACCCACCTAAAATTATAATCGAATCCTGTACATTACAGGTTTAGCACACAGGAATATAATAGAAAAAAGATCGGGTAAAAAGTTACATAACATAATAGCGACTAAAAGATTTTAACCACATCTAAAGATAGAAACGATATTGAGAATACTAACAATCAGTGATTTTGATACAAAGGGTAAGACAGTATTTCTTAGAGTAGACATGAACTGTCCCATCGATCCTGTTACAATGGACATAATTGAGACAAGCAGAATTCGAGAATCTACCGAGTCACTCAAAGACCTAGAGGGTGCCAAAGTAGTGATCGGATCACATCAGGGAAGAGTAGGTAACAATGACTATACAGGAATGGAAAAACATGCAAAGGTGTTAGAGCAGATACTTGGCCGCAAAATAAAGTACATTGAAGATGTAATCGGTTCAGACGCACAACGAGAAATTAAAAACATGAAAGACGGCGATATCATACTACTTGATAATCTCAGACTATGCGCAGAGGAAAATTATGAATTCTCAGCTTCTGACGCATCTAAAACAATAATGGTGCAAAGGCTTTCAAAATTATTTGATATTTGTGTACTTGATTCGTTTCCAAGCTCACACAGATCACACCCATCAATAATCGGTTTTGCGCATGTTCTTCCATCATGTGCAGGAAAGTTGGTAGAACGCGAAGTTCGAAAATTAGACGAAATAATGACTGTTGCCAAGGGACCACATGTGGTAGTTCTTGGTGGTTCCAAGGTAGTTGACAGGCTGGAGGCAATAAAAGAGTTGATCCAAAACGGCAGAGCAGACCAGGTCCTCCTTACAGGAGTTATTGCCAATGTCTTTCTGAGGGCCCAAGGAAGAATAAAGTTCCCATTGGGAATCAAGAGAGAAGAAGAAGTAGTCTCAAAGGCTCACGCCTTGATTGGTGAATACCCAGACGTATTTTCAGTTCCAGTAGACATTGCAGTTGAAAGAAACGGAAAAAGAGAAGAAATGGATGTCCGTGAACTTGCAAAAGGCGAAAGTATATTTGATTTGGGTCCAAAATCAGTCGATTATTACCTAAAATCAATCCAGAGTGCAGGAACTGTATTCATGAGCGGTCCAGCAGGATTTTTTGAAAATGAGAATTTCAAATTTGGAACAGAGTCATTGCTTAAAGGAGTGGCAAATTCATTTGCAACTACAATTGTAAGTGGTGGACATCTTACTGCAGCATTGAAAAGATATGGCTTGGCAGAAAAAATAAATCACATAAGCACCGCAGGTGGAGCACTCGTATTGTACCTTACAGGCATAAAATTACCAATGATTCAAGCATTAGAAGAAGCTGCCTCAAGATATCGTTCTAAATAGAGTACATGTGAAATTGGAAAACATACCTGCAAGAGACAAAATCAAGATAGGAATCTCTGTGTCCATAGTACAAAAACAAGATCAGCGTACTGGCAAGCTAACAGATGGTACCGTGAAACGAATTCTTACTTCAAGCAGTTTTCATCCACATGGAATAAAAGTAGAACTAGAAAGCGGCAAGATAGGCAGAGTACAGAAGATAGTATAACTCAGTGTTTGAATTTCAGACAAAATATAATATCTAAATGGTTGCCTTGCATTCAGAATTTGGACATACTCGTGGTTCTAGTTTTCCCAAGTAAATTTCTTGGTTGCATGAATTGCATTTGATTTTTTCTACCACATCAAAGAGTTTGTAGTGGTTTGTGGTAAAGTTCTGGGCAATTTGTCTTATCAATCCAGCATCACGTAACTGGTTAAAGTATGGTTCCACATCATCAATTGTTATGGAACCATCAAGACCATTATTTTTTAGCAATTCAAGGATTTCATCATTTGTAAATCGAACATTTGTATCATTGAATTTTTCAAAGATAATCTTTCTAATCTGAAGAGGTAGTACTGTATTTGAGAGTGACAATTTAGTAAAGACCTGAGGATTCTTCTTTTATCTTGTCTGCAGATGCAGTATCATGCATCTTGTCAACAAGGTAAGAATAGAGACCAGATTTTAGAACCTTCAATGACAACAAGGCACATTTTATTCTGGCAGGTCCAAGATCATGAAGACCGAGATTATCTAAAATATCTTCTTTTGTGAGTTTTTTGACATATTCAAAATCTTTGCCCAAGATAAGTTCTGTGAGCATTGATGCGCTTGCCTGGCTTATGGCACAGCCTTTTCCTGTAAATTTGACGTCTGCGACCTTGTCATCTTTTATGTTAATATGCATCTCTAGCTCATCGCCACATAGAGGATTGCTATCTCTCTGTGCAATGTCAGGATCTTGTATCTTTCCATAGTTTCGTGGATTTCTATAGTAATCAAGAATAATTTCTCTGTAAATATCAGCACTACTCATAGCTTGAACAACTCCTTTGCTCTGTTAAGCGACTTGATAAAAACATCTACCTCTTCTTTTGTATTATAGATATAAAAGCTTGCGCGGGATGTTGCAGATACATCTAGTCTTTCCATCAGCACTTGTGCACAGTGATGACCAGAACGAATAGCTATTCCATCTTCATCAATTATAGTAGCAAGATCATGTGGATGAATATCTCCAAGATTGAAAGATATCACACCACCTCTTTTTGTTACATCCTTTGGACCATACAGTACAATTCCTTTCATTTGTGAAAGTTTGTCCAGTGCATATTTTGTCAATTCCATTTCATGTTCTCGAACCTTGTCCATACCTATTTTATCAAGATAATCTAGTGCGGCTCCAAATCCTATAACGTCTGCAATGTTTGGAGTGCCAGCTTCAAATTTGTAGGGTAGGTCATTCCAAGTAGTTTCATACTTGTGTACCTCTCGTATCATATCTCCTCCACCATTGAACGGAACCATTTCTAAAAGTAATTCTTTTTTTGCCCAAAGAACTCCAACTCCGGTTGGGCCAAGCATCTTGTGTGCAGAAAAGGCAAAAAAGTCACAGTCAAGTTTTTGCAAATCTACTTTAAGATGTGGAACTGATTGCGCTCCATCTATTAGCACTCGTGCACCATGGGCTTTTGATCTCTTGACAATTTCTTCAGAGTTTGTTATTGTTCCAAGAACATTAGACATTTGACTAAATACTACAATCTTTACTTTACCGGTCTTGAGGTACGTATCCAAATGATCAAGGATTAACTCCCCGTTGTCATCTACTCCAATATATTCCAGTTTTGCACCTTTTTCTTTTGCTAAAAGTTGCCATGGAACTATGTTGCTGTGATGCTCATATTCTGTAGTTACTATGATATCGTCTTTGTTGATATTCTGTCTTCCCCATGCGTAAGCAACAAGATTGATTGCCTCAGTGGTTCCCCTTACAAAAACAATCTCTTCACGTCTTTGTACATTGATGAATTTAGCTATCTTGTCCCTTGTTGCCTCATATGCAAGTGTTGCTTCTTCAGCAAGCTCATGTACAGCTCTGTGAATATTGGAATTATAATTTAGGTAATAGTTACTAATGGCTTCAATCACTTGAATTGGTTTTTGTGTAGTAGCTGCATTGTCAAGATATACAAGTGGTTTGTCTTTGTGTACCTTACGTTTCAGAATTGGAAAGTCATTTCGAATGTTTTCTATATTTATGAAACTTGTTTGCAATCTAGTTTACCTCAATGTGGATTTCGTTTTGTTCTATTTTAACATTGTAGATTTTTAGTGGTACTTCAGCTGGAAGGTTTTCTGGCACACCGGTTTTTAGATTAAAGGTAGATAGATGTAGTGGACAGGTTACTCCATCTTCGGTCAGTATTCCGGTAGAGAGGTCGGCATCTGCATGTGTGCAAATTCTGTCTGATGCATAGATTTTACCATCAAGATTTACAATCAGAATTTTTTTATCTTCATGATCAAAATCAAGCATCTCGCCTTTTTTTAGTTCATTTGTTTTACAGACAGTAATCCATTTAGACAAAGATCTCACCGATACTTGTAATGACTTTCAAATGTGTCAGTCTCGCGGTATCTTGTTTCTTCGACTTCAAGCATAGCCTTGAGTTGTTCATCGGTCTTAATAGTAAGATTACGTCCTGCCCATTTGGAATCTATCAAGTAACTTATCCATGCACGAACTTGGTATGACATTTTTCTTGAAAGAGGTTCAAGAAATCCCTCCACAATTATTTTCTGAGCATCAGATTTGCTCAAACATCTTGTTGCAAGATAAAAGATTTGTTCTTCATCCATTTGTGCAACTGATGCAGAGTGTGTTGCCTTGACATCATTTGTAAATATTTCAAGTCCAGGTATAGAATCAGATTTTGCACCCTTGTCAAGCAGAATGGAATGCCCGGAAAGATATGATTCTGCATGATGTGCGTCTTTTTCAATTCTTATCATTCCTTTAAAGAGAGATTTGGCAGTATCCTTGAGAACAGATTTTTCCAAGACTCGGCCAATTGTAGATGGTGCATTATGAATCAAATTTGATGCTAAATCATACGACTGGTTCTTGTTTCCAAAAACCACTTCGGTATCTTGTGCAGTTGCACCTTGACCATTAAGGAAATTATCTACTTTATATCGTGAAAGGTGTGAGCCAAATAATCCAAGATACCAATTCATTCTTCCATCGCGCTCTATTCTTGCTACTCTGGAAGAGAAATTAACTGCAGTCTCATCCATTGCCTGTAATGTAATTAGGTCGAATTGGCTGTTGGGACTAATGGAAACATCTAACAATTCGAGATATGCTTGTTGTTTTGTTGCTTGAGGTGCATAGATTTCCTGAACAACAGAGGCCTTGCTACTATCCTCTGCCACTATAACATTACGTGATATGGTAGATGTCTGGTCAAGTGAAAGTGAAGACACAATATGTATTGTTTTTTCCAAAACAAGATTTCGTGGAACATAGATGAATATTCCAGAGCTGAAAAATGCATTGTTTAGTGCGATATACTTGTCTCTCTTTGAATCTGTTTGTTCAAATGATTTTTTTATCTTGTCACCATGATTTTTGATTGCATCTTGAATGGAACACATTACAAGACCTTTTTCTTTTAATTCAGATGGAATACTGATCTTGTGGATGTTAGTACCAATTTGAACAATACTTGGGCTATCACCGATTTCTGCCAATCTATCTTTTACAAAATCTGGAATTGTACTATCAGAGCTCAGAGAGAATGTAATCTGTTCTGGATCCATCTTGTTTGCATCACTATACTTGTTGTAAAGAGGAGAAACTTCTGGAGGGAGTTGCTGAAATATTGTAAACGCATTCTGACGATATTCTTTTAGCCAGATAGGATCATTATTTGCTTCAGAAATCTCGTTTATATGACTAGAGTCAAGTTTAGAGAGAACAAAAGGGGACATTTTACATCACAAATTGACACAATCGGCACCTAGCCGACTGAGCCATCCATTTCCATTTTAATCAGTCTGTTAAGCTCTACAGCATATTCCATTGGAAGTTCTTTGGTAAATGGTTCTATGAATCCATTCACAATAAGTGTGAGTGCTTCTTCTTCAGTGAATCCTCTTGTCATTAGGTAAAAGATTTGTTCGTCACCGATTTTTCCAACAGTAGCCTCGTGTGTTACTGTTGCATCTTCTTGATTGATTTCCATGTATGGATAAGTATCAGTCTTTGAAATATCATCTAGCAATAATGCATCACATCTAACTGAGGCTTTGACATCAGTTGCACCTTTTGCTACATGTAAGAGACCTCGATATGTTGTTCTACCATTATTTTTGCTAACTGATTTTGATGTTGTTCTAGATGTAGTATGTGGAGCAAGGTGAACCATTTTTGCACCAGTATCCTGATGTTGATTCTTACCTGCAAATGCAATTGAAAGTGTTTCTCCATGTGCATGTGGTCCCATTAGATAAATTCCAGGATATTTCATTGTCAGTTTGCTTCCAATGTTTCCATCAATCCATTCTACACTAGCACCTTCGTATGCATATGCTCTCTTTGTAACTAAATTATACACATCATTACTCCAATTTTGAATTGTGGTGTATCTGAGTTTTGCACCCTTCATTGCAATCAATTCTACAACTGCAGAGTGTAACGATTCTGAAGAATACACTGGTGCTGTACAGCCTTCTATGTAATGTACTTCAGCACCCTCATCTGCAATGATGAGTGTTCTTTCAAACTGACCAATGTTTTCCTTGTTGATTCTAAAGTATGCTTGTAATGGTAGATCCACCTTGACATTTTTTGGAACATAGATGAACGATCCTCCACTCCACACTGCACTGTTTAGTGCTGCAAACTTGTTGTCCTCCGGTGGAATTATTTTACCAAAATATTTTTTGAAGATTTCTGGATGTTCTTTTAGAGCAGTATCAGTATCCAAGAACAATACACCTTGTTTTGCAAGATCTTCTCTCAAACTATGATACACAACTTCTGATTCATATTGTGCGCCCACACCTGCCAAGAATTTCTTTTCTGCTTCAGGAATGCCCAGTTTGTCAAATGTTGCTTTTACTTCAGCTGGAACATTATCCCAATCCTTTTCTGTTTTTTCAGAAGCTTTTGCATAATAGTAGATATTGTTAAAATCAATCTGACTCAGAGAACCTCCCCAGTTTGGCATTGGTTTTTTCATAAAGATGTCATATGAACGAAGTCTAAAGTCTAGCATCCATTGTGGTTCACCCTTCATTCTGCTAATTTCTTCAACTACTTCCCTTGACAGACCTTTTTTACTGGTGTAAACATACATCTCAGTAGAATCTTTGAAATCGTATTTACTATAATCCATATTCAAGTTTTCAGAAGTCATGTATCACATAACCCCGTTATGTTATAAAAAAGTTACACCCCTCTTCATACTCGTATAGCGGAGTAGGCCAAGCTAAATGAGATCAAGATGAAAAAATTAAATGAAAAACTATTAGGGTCAGCTAAGAAAAGATATTCCAAAAATGTAGAATGAGGTTTAGCTCCAAACTTTTTCTTGGAAAGTCCACTTTTTGTTTAGAAGGAAATTTCCTACAGATGCAATAGCAACTGCCAAGAATAATGCAATGGAGTAATTCACGTGTCGGAGTTCAACAAGACCATACACCATCAACAATTGAAAGGCTGCTCCTATTCCACTGAATCCAAGGAACAATCCATATTGCATTAGAGTTCGTTTTGGCTCAAATGTTCTATCTTCGAATGTCCAGATCTTATTGAGTACAAAGTTTGAGCTCATCGAGAAGAAAATTCCTATCATGGTAGCATAGATATACCAAAGATTGGAAAGCACTGCCCCAAACATGAAAGATACAAAATAATTTACCAGTAATCCAGATGCACCAACAGTATAGAATCTTCCAGCCTTTGAGAGAAAATGAACAGATGTACGTCCCTCATTTGATTTGACAGATTTGCCATATCGGTATAGTTTCCATATTGATTGTAGATAACCAACACCTACTGAGAAATCAAGCTTGCTTGAACCGGTTGTACGATTAATGAATGTGTAAGGTATTTCTTTGACTTTGGCTTCTTTTGCTTTAACAAGAATTTCTAATAGTATTTTGTACCCAATTGCATCAAATTTTATATTATTTACAATATGACGTTTGAATGCAAAAAACCCAGACATGGGATCTTTAATTTTTATTCCAAGTCCATGTTGTGCAATTTTGGTTGCACCTTTACTGATCAGTTTTCTTTTAAATGGCCATCCAGAGACACCACCGCCATCCACATATCTGGATGCCACAACTATATCGCAATCAGGGTTTTGTAGCTCTTCAACCATTTGTGGTATGGTCTGAGGCGGATGAGACATGTCACTATCCATTACAACTACAGCATCACCTTTTGCACTTTCTATGCCTGTTACAATGGCAGAGCTTAGACCTCGTTTGTTTTCACGTCGTATTATTTGGATAGTATATCCAGCATTTTCAGAATTTTTTGCATATTCTTCAACAGCCTGACTTGTACCATCAGGAGAATTATCATCTACTACAATAATCTCTGCATTCATTTCTCTTGTTAGTGCAGTACGTAATGAATCAAGCATCTTTACGATATTTTTTGATTCATTATACGTAGGAATAACAATAGAAAGAGAACGGGTTTTAGATAACATTTCCTTTGATATGTGATTCAAGTCGTTTTCTGTCATCTCTGATTATCCGGTTGTTATTAAAATTGCTCACCTAGCAAAACAACTCTTGATGGCATCCACTGCACCTTGTACTGTGTGTACATCTGCTATGAATGGTTTTACACTAAATTTTTTGAGCTCATCTGCTGTAAATGGACCAATAGCAATGATGGTAGTTTTTTCCAGATTATTTTTTAGAGTTTTTTCATCCACGTCAGACAACATGATGTCAAAAAATGCTCGTACCGAAGAAGCGCTTGTAAATATTATTCCATCCACCTTATTTTGTGAAAAAAGTTCTTTAAATTCAGTCCAATAAGATAATGCACTAGAAGACTTGACATCATATAGATAGACCTCTTTTACTTTGAGTCCTATTTTTTTTAAAAGCTGTGCAAGAAATGGAGTCGATGCACCACTTCGTGGAACAATTACTTTTTTTCCATCAGCATTAAGAAATGTGAAAACTTCTCCCACTCCAACTGACGAGAACCTTTCTGGAACATGTGATACCCTAATACCTTCAGATTCAAGTGCGGTTTTTGTTTTTGGACCCACTGCAATTACCGTAGTATTTGCAACAGCAAGTTGGAGTTTTTCATACTTGGAGATTTTTTTTGCAGTATCAAACAAAAGCTTGACTGCCTTTGAACTCATAAAAACAGAATAGTCGGGATCATCAATCTTTACTGCATCTAGAAACTCATCCACCATACCATCTCCTTTGCTTACAAGTTCTATTGTTGGTAACGAAATTGCTTTTGCTTTTGCATTAGATATTAATTTAGTAAATTCCTCCGAGTCTTCTTTTGATCTGGTAATAGCAATGACTTTTCCTTGCATCATTATCTCCACCCTATTTTATCAGAGAGGTTTACCACCTTTCCAACTACAACTATTGCCGGAGGTTTGATTTTTGCTTCATTGACCTTTTTAGATATGTTCAAAAGAGTACCTTTTATCATTCGGTGTTCATCAGTTGTTCCGTTTTGAATTACCGCCACAGGAGTATTCTTGCTCAATCCTCCACTGATCAATTTTTTGGATATAATATCAAGTCTTGACAGACCCATCATGATTACTATGGTATCTACTGCTTTTGCAAGTTTTTTCCAGTCAACCACACCTTCAGTTTTCTTTGCATCCTCATGACCTGTTACAAATACTACAGATGATGCATATTCTCTATGTGTAAGAGGAATTCCAGAATATGCTGCAGATCCAATACCAGATGTTATGCCAGGAATTATTTCATATTTGACTTTGTGTTTTCTGAGAAATTCTGCCTCTTCCCCACCTCTTCCAAAAATAAAAGGATCTCCACCCTTTAGTCGTACAACATTTTTATTTTTTTTCGCAAATTCTACCATCATATCATTTGTGGTATTCTGATGTGTGTAATCATCACCAACATCTCTTCCAACATACATCTTTTCAGCTCTTTTTGGAATCATGGCAACAATTTTTTTGCTTACCAATCTGTCATAGAGGACGATATCTGCCGATTTGATAGATTCAACTGCCTTTAGTGTGATAAGTTTTGGATCTCCGGGACCTGCACCAACAATGAAAACTTTACCAGTCATTTGCTATTCCATTCCTCTACTTTTTCTCTCCAGTTCTTTGCAATATCTGAAATTCCTTTTTCTCGGAGCTCTGCTGCAGCTTGTTTACCAAGATCATTTGCCTTGTTTATCTCTGAATCTTTTTCCACCATTATAGATTTTCTCCCATCTATTGAATACACTATTACTTTTAATTTTAGACGGTCATTATCTTTGTGAGCAAACGCTCCAACTGGAAATCTACAACCAGAATCAACAAACA
>DATEZN010000007.1:0-5211 GCA_035255545.1 Nitrosotalea sp.
TTGAAGCAAAGCTTGCTAATTTATCAAATCAGGTAAAACCAGCAGAAACAAAACCTGCACAGACTTCACCTGCTGAAGCAAAACCACAACAACGACCAGCAGCATCAGGTCCAACTCATGGTACACTTCCAGCAGGAATGAAACCAGCAGAAACAAAACCTGCACCAGCACCAGAGCCAAAACCACAACCACGACCAGCAGCATCAGGTCCAACTCATGGTACACTTCCAGCAGGAATGAAACCAGCAGAAGCACCAAAACCACAACCAGCTCCAGAGACAACATCTCATCCACACGAACCATCTGCAGGTGAAGTAGCACCAGCATATGCACAGATTAGCTCAACAGGTTATACTGGCAACAAGTATTTTGCAACAAGAAAAAGATTATCATATCATCCATCAGATAAACAGTTCACTGGTAGTTCAACAAGTACTGGACCACAACCAGCTGCAGAACCTCCAAAACCAAAATCTACTTTCAGAACAACACTTCCAGCAGGATTCAAAGCCTAATTCTTAAAGGCATCTAGCACTTCTTGTGCGTGTCCTGCAGGTTTTACTTTTTCAAAAACTTTGAGGATCTTTCCTTTTTCATCTACAAGAAAAGTTGATCTGTTTACTCCCATGTATTCTCTACCCATGAACTGTTTCTTGCCCCATACTCCAAATTTCTTTGCCACATCTTTTTCGGTATCTGCAAGCAAGATGAACGGTACCTTCATTTTTTCACCAAATTTTTTGTGAGACTCTTCATCGTCTGGACTGATTCCTATTATTTCAATTCCTGATGTTTTGAATTTCTTGTAATCTTGGGCAAATTCGGCAGCCTCTGTTGTACATCCTGGAGTGAAATCTTTGGGATAAAAATAAACTACATATTTTTTGCCCTTGAGATCTGATTTTTTCACAGTCTTACCTTCTGCATCCTTTAGTGCAAAATCTGGAACTTGATCTCCTTCTGACAACATCTGAACTGTACATTATACAGTCCCTACTTATTTTTTGTCTCGATTGCTTTCGAATGTTTTATATTGTATATTCCAAGGTCAGGTGGTTGATGGTTAATCCACGCGCATGGCTTGCAGAAGCAATAGGGACATATGCTCTTGTCTTCTTTGGCCCGTTAGCTATCATACTTTCAGTTGCATATTTTGGTTCTACTCTAACTATTCCATCACTTGTTGTAATAGCACTTGCACACGGTGCAGCAATTGGATTGATGGTTTACACATTTGGACATGTTTCAGGATGCCACATCAATCCTGCAGTTACTATATCCATGCTAGTTACTAGGCGAATAAACATCAAGGATGGCATTGCATATATCGTGTTCCAGTTAATTGGTGCAATTACTGCAGCAGCAACACTCAAGGCAATATTTCCAGTTCTTGGAGACAAGGTTCACTTTGGAACTCAAGGTGGACCTAGCGCAATCTTGGGCGGTAGTGTAGTATCTGGATTTACACTTGAAGCCATTTTCACATTCTTCTTAGTTACTGTAATCTTCATGACTGCAGTACACAAAAAGGCACCCGCAGGAATGTATGGTCTTGCAATTGGTGGAATGATATTTTTGTTACACTTGGTAGGTGTACCTCTTACAGGTGCAAGTATGAATCCTGCAAGAACATTTGGTCCAGCACTGATTTCTGGTTACTGGGACTATGACTGGATGTACTGGGCAGCTCCAATAGTTGGTGCAATCATTGCAGGCCTGATAATGAACTATGTCTTTGTAAAAAAGGCTGAAAAAGAAGTCGCCTAGATTTTTTTCTATACTTTTGAAATGTATTATAACCGGTCCATGTTGAATTTTATCTGTGGACCCGTTGCACAGCTTGGATAGTGCGGACGCTTGCGGAGCGTCAGGTCGTGGGTTCGAGTCCCATCGGGCCCATCTAATCTGTTAGTCTGAGTCTTACAGGATTAGAGTTTTCGGATTAAGATAAGTGAGAATTAAAATCAAATGAGATGACAAGTGGATAGCCTAATTCAGAATGCAAGTAAAACGTCATAGTAAAAATAGCAGTTTAAAAAAGAAAAACTAAATTGTTTGCCTTTTCTTAAATTGCCCAAATCGGAATATGTAGGCTAAAAATCCTATAATTGCAGTTACTCCAGTAATTAACATGCTTCGTAACTCCCAAGGCGTAGGCAATACATGATGATTTCCTAAAAATCCAAAATAATGTAAAGATATTATGAAAGATGTTACTCCTAGAATGACTATTATTCTTTTTAGCCAAAACTCACTAATCATATATTTTTCAATACTTTTTTCATCTGGATTCTTTTAAGGTCTAACATCAATTAATTTACATTAAAAAATGCCAAAAAGAATCGAGATGTTACAGGGGGAGCAACGTACCTATGATGCGACGGAGTCAATGGCTAACTTTGTTTCAAAATGCGGAAATGATGCGACAATTTACAGGGGGAGAAAAATGAGCCACATATTACACAGAACCGTTTTCTTATTAAGTTGGAGGAGTGCCGACTATCCTATTCCAGAACATACTTCACCAAGTATATTTGAATTGTATTCGCCCATTTGTGATTTAGTACTATTACGAGGGATAATTTTACAAATCACATTTGGTAGTAGGTAATCACTTACTATGTAGATTCCAATTAATAGGCATCCAATTAAAATTAGAAGTCCTAACGGTATTTGCATTAGGTTTTCTATCTCATTTTGTTATATAAAATCGTTTTATGTTAATCTGTAATAAAATTAAAAAAGTTTCATCGTTAATTATGCTATAAATGAAAGTTATGATAAAAGAATTAAGGAATGGATTTTGTATCTACTCCAATTATCTTACTGCACATTTTCCATCAAATTTTACTCACAAAATATCCCGGACTCGTACTGACTGTCAGTAAGAGAACTCTGGGGACCCATTCTATCTCTTAGTTAGAGCCTCCACAAATGACTCAAATTCAAATAATGCTCGAGTCTCACAGAATTCAATCGAGATAGTTATTATTCTAATGATTTTGTTGGTAGTGTGGAATCCAGTACCCGTCTAGCTCCCTCGGGTCCAGTTACTGGCAGTCCGGCTGGATCAAGCAACCCAATTTGAACAAGCACAGAAGCTTGATCCCAGTAAATATGTTCATGAGTTACCTTGTCGTCTTTGACCCCTACAATCACTGCAAAAGCAACTTCAACCTTCTTACCTGTTGGTTTTATCTTGGGAAGCATCCATTCAATCTCGGTTGTATGAGTAAAACTTATCACCAGTTCTTCCACGAGTTGTTCATCTCCTACTGTGAGTGAGACACGTTCCATTTTGACATCCGGCGGGAAAAATTTTCCAACAAGATGATTTTGATAAAACTTTCTCACCCCTTCTCTTCCATATCCTCCTATCATAGATGGAACGTTGTGAAGGTGGTGATTCTCGTTCATGGTATTCATTGTTGTTTCAAGATCCCCGTTTAATTCGGCTTGAACGTGTTTTTCAAAGATTGATACCATTCGTTTCTGTTTTTCTGAAAGCAACATATCACGTATACTGTTATGGTAGATTAATTTTTTTTATGATATTAAATTTTTATTTTCATTCAAAATAAAAAATTAGAAAAAGGAGTTTTGCATCTACTCTGAGATTGTAATGCGAAGGATTTTGGCCTCTTGGTTGGGGCAGTCATTCTTGCCTCTCGGAAGGTGACCGATCGTGTCGGCAACATCCATGCCGTTCTTTACCTCGCCAAACGCTGTATACTGACCATCAAGGAACGTGCTGTCGCCTGTTACGATAAAAAACTGTGAACCTGCACTGTTTGGGTCGTCGGACCTTGCCATGGAGACAATGCCTCTCACGTGGGGTTTGGAATTAAATTCTGCTCTTATGGAATATCCAGGTCCTCCCATCCCCCAACTGCTTTTGTCTGGTTGCTTTGTATTTGGATCTCCTCCCTGAATCATGAATCCGGGTATTATCCTGTGAAAGAGTATGCCATCATAAAAATTGGACTTGGTCAGTTTGACAAAATTCCTTACAGTCTCAGGAGCATAATTTGGTAATAGTTCAAAAACAATGTTCCCAAAGTTGGTCTCTATTGTAGCTTGGGACATCTTTTACAAACAGTCATTTTATCATAATAATCTTTTCTTCATTTCTACTTTGTTCGTAATGGAACATCTTTTCTATCCTGTTGTAATACAGTGTAATGCCTTGGTTCAATGATGTG
Organism: Nitrosotalea sp.; assembly: GCA_035255545.1. Lineage (GTDB taxonomy): Archaea > Thermoproteota > Nitrososphaeria > Nitrososphaerales > Nitrosopumilaceae > Nitrosotalea. The sequence continues at coordinate 4,203 of DATEZN010000007.1, forward strand.
CTTGAACTCAAATTATGATTCAAGTTTCACAGGGCTCAAACCTTATAATGATATGGAAATAAAAACAGTCATGCTAAAGTTCAAATGCAAAGATGTTGGATTCGAGTGCAGTTTTGTAGCTAAAGGCAAGACAGAAGATGACATCTTGTCACAATGTGCAAATCATGCAAAAAATGATCACGGAATGAAACCAGAAGAGATCACAGATGAATTGAGGCGTAAAATCAAGACTAACATTCACAAATCATGGTTTTGAGCCTAAATTAAGGAAAGGAGTTTTACAGCTAACTCCGAATAGGTTACTGCATATTTTGAATCATAAAATTGATGAGACAATGCCTATACGTTAGCAAGCCGTATGGATACCATGATGAAACTAGATGAAAATCATCATCAAGTACCTGAAAAGAATCCACCAATTACAAGTGAGACCGATTCAGCGATACATTCTGAAGTCTTTGTTGGGCATGGCGGAACTACAATAGCAAGTATCATGAAAAAAGATGTGATAACAATGGATCACACCAAAACTGCTCATGATGCATCCACTTTGATGACAGAAAAAAGAATTGGATCCGTGATAATTACTGCCTATGGTAAGCCATTTGGTATAGTTACACAACGAGATCTGGTACGCATAATGGCAAACCTGAACATCTCTGTCAAATGTCTGCTGCTGAGTTTCCTAGCATCAAGACCATTGATTCATGCAGCCCCCACTCAAACAATCCAAGAGGCAGCAGGAATCATGGAAAAAAATAACATAGACCATCTTCCTATAGTGGAAAAAGACAAAATCATTGGAATAGTCACTACACGAGATCTTGCCATGTCATTGCTTTGTGCATAAAACATCTGGAATATCATTAGGGTATCTCCCAATGGAAATTAAATCCCTGAGAGAAATTTTATCATTTGATATTGTTACAAATCTTACCGGATTTGAATCTCTGGATTCAAATCTGCAATAATCTGAATTCCATTTAGCGTTTTAATTATATGTAAATCG
>DATEZN010000008.1:0-3799 GCA_035255545.1 Nitrosotalea sp.
GCTCGCAAGGAACTTAAATCCAGCGCTAAATCCTCACCCGTCTGGTATCGATCCGACGGGCTCTTTGCCAGGCATTTCATGATGATGCCCTCGAGTTTCATCGAAACCGAGGGATTAAGCTTGCGCGGCGGCACCGGATCGGTGTGCACCACTTTGTAGGACACCGCCGTCATGCTCTCGCCCGGAAACGGCTGTTCACCCGTGGCCATCCAGTAGAGAACCACGCCCAGCGAAAATATGGGAACAAAATTCTCTACCGTTACTTGTTGTACCAAATGCTGGAATGCCTGAAAATCAGGGGGGCAGAGCAGTCTACAAGATGGAACCCAAAGACATGGCAAGTGTAATGGCTGATTTTTTGCACCAGTATCCTAATGTGAGAATAATCGGAGGATGTTGTGGCACAAATGTTGACCATATTTCATTTCTACGTAAAGTAATTGACGAAAAGGCAGCAGAGAATAACCGCTAGGTATTTAGAAAAAGTACTAGAGAACGATGTTGTTGAAGATTCCACGAGTGAGTTCTGCATTAAAGGCCGTTGAATTGGCACAAAATCCTGCCCCGTTGATAATTGGAGAAAGACTAAACGCTCAAGGCTCGAAAAAGGCAAAGGAATGTGTTCTAAACGATAACTTTGAGGAACTGGTAAAACTTGCACGAGACCAAGTCGAAGATGGGGCGCACTGTCTTGATGTTTGTGTTGCAACAACAGAACGCTCAGATGAACTTGAGTTTATGAAAAAACTTGTAAAATTATTGAGTCTAGAAATTGATGCACCGCTAGTAATTGATTCCACCGAACCCAAAGTGATTGCATCTGCATTGGAACAAATTCCTGGAAAACCAATCATAAATTCAATAAATCTGGAAGGTGATGGAAGTAGATTTCATCTGCTTGCACCTTTGATGGTAAAATATGGAGTTCCTGCCGTTGCCATGTGTATTGGGCCAAAAGGAATGGCAAAGACTCCACAGGAAAAACTGGAAACTGCAGAACTCTTGGTTGAGACTGGGAAGAAATATGGTCTGACTGAAGAACATTTCATTTTTGATGTACTTACATTTACCCTGGCCACTGGTGAATCTGAATTTTTAGATGCTGGAAAAAATACACTAGAAGGAATTCGTCTTGTCAAGGAAAAATTTCCAAATTCGTTTACAACTCTTGGATTGAGCAATGTCAGTTTTGGTCTTGCTCCTCGTGCAAGAAAGACTCTCAATGCTGTATTTTTGTATCATGCAGTAAAGTATGGACTTGATACCGTTATCATCAATCCTAAAGATGTCATACCTTACACCGAGATTGATGACAAGGAAAAGAAACTTGCAGAAGATCTAATATTTAACAAACATCAAAACGCACTTGCAGATTTTATTACATATTTTGAAAACACAAAAGGAACGGCCCAGACAGCTGCTAAGAAAGTAGATGTGGATCCAACTTGGCCTGCTGGAAAGAGGGCAAACTTTAGGATTGTAAACAGACTCCGTGATGGGATAGAAAATGATGTAGTAAGTGCAATCGCAGAAAAAATCACTGACAAGTTTAATCTTGTTGAAAAAGATGGCAGACTGGAGATTGCTGCCCCTAAGAACTTGACCCACAAGGCCGCCATTGTGACACTAAATGAGGATCTCTTACCTGCAATGAAGGAAGTTGGTGACAAATTTGGCTCTGGAGAACTAATCTTGCCGTTTGTGCTCAAGTCTGCAGAATGTATGAAGGCATCAGTTGTAGAGCTTGAGAAATATCTGCTAAAAGAAGAGGGTTCAAGCAAAGGAAAACTAGTTCTTGGAACAGTCTATGGCGACGTACATGATATTGGGAAAAATCTTGTCAAGACAATCTTTGAAAACAATGGGTATGCGGTATATGATCTTGGAAAACAAGTGCCAATGCAAAAATTCCTTGAAAAAATTGATGAAGTAAATGCTGATGCAATAGGGCTTTCTGCACTGCTGGTATCTACATCAAAACAGATGCAGTATTTTGTAGAGCATGCAAGAAAGAACAACCTGAAAATTCCTGTTCTCTGTGGAGGTGCTGCAATCAACACTAATTACATAAACCGTGTTGCAAAAGAGGGAGGAATTTACACGCCTGGTGTATTTTACTGCAAGACCATGTTTGATGGATTGAAAATTATGGATACTCTGGTTTCACCAGAAAAACAAAAATTTGTGCAAGACTGGCACGAAAAAATTGAGAAATGGAAAGAACCTATTTTTGAAAAAACTGAGGTGCCAGAATTTGCTCATAGTGGAATTATTCCTGTAGCACCACCTGTAGGTATACAACTAAATCATGTAATACGACTGGAATCAAAAGATATCGACCTTAACGAAGTCTGGAAATATCTAAACAAGAAATCTTTGTTTGTGTTATCTTGGGGAGTCCGGGGACAATCTGCCAAAGACTCTGAGCAAGAGCATGAGATATTGTTCCAAGAATGGAAAAAGAAGATACTTGATGAAAAATTGTTTGAACCAAGTGCGGTGTATGGATACTTTGTTTGCCATAATAAAGACGGAAAGATGATTGTAGACCATCCAAACGGAGAACAATTATCATTTGATTTTCCACGTTCTTCAAAATCAAAACATCTCTGTCTTACTGATTATTTCGGAAAAGATGATGTTGTTGCATTTCAGGCAGTTACTGTGGGAACCAAGGTATCTGACTTGATAGACAAATGGAACAAAGAAGATCGATACACTGATGCCTATTATTTGCATGGCATTGCAGTTGAGACAGCCGAGGCAATGGCCGAGTGGATAAACCACAAAATTAGAGAAGAACTCAAGATTGGAGAAAAACGAGGACTACGTTACAGTTGGGGATATCCAAGTTGTCCTGATGTATCACAGCATCATATTGTATGGAAACTTTTAGAACCCGAAAAATCTGGTATGACTCTTACTGAGGCAGGCCAAATAATTCCTGAACAGTCTACTGCTGCCATTGTGGTTCATCACCCTGAAGCAGAATACTTTGTTCTCTAGTGGTATAATATCATCAAATGATAAAAGACAATAATGAATCATGATAATGGTGAAACATTGGATATTGAAAATCTAAAACAGATGTTGTCTAGTGGTATCACGACCGAATTACAAGATGATTATAAAAATAAACTTGCAGCAGTCATGATAATTATCTTTGAAAGTGAACCTATGGTATTGATGACTGAACGATCTAAAACAATGAATCATCATGCAGGTGAAATATCATTTCCTGGCGGAACTTGGGATGAAAAAGATGGAGATTTGCTTGCAACTGCAATACGTGAAACAAGAGAGGAATTGGGATTGGAAATCTCGAAATCAATGGTAATTGGACAACTCAAACCCGTAACAACCCTGAACTCTGGCTTTAAGATCATGCCATTTATCACAATACTTGATGAACTGCCAAAAATTTTACCAAGTTCTGAAATTGCTTCAGTTCTTCGAATACCGTTGCTTCCACTTCTAAAAACGATTGAAAATGACAAAGATCCATTACACCAGTCAATCATGGAAATGCATACTTTCAAGTTTGATAATCACTTGATCTGGGGTGCATCTGCGAGAATGCTAAAACAAATTCATGACAAGATATTGCCCTAATCTCATCTATGTATCTGAGATTCATTTAAAAAGAGGCTAAAATGTAAAATTTTTATGGCTGCCCGCAAGTCAACTCCAAGAAAGAACAGGTTGATGAAAAAGATAAAACAGAATTCATCTGTACCAGCTTGGATAATTGTTAGGACAAAACGAAGAGTGAGAACTAATCCTAAGAAGAGACAGTGGC
>DATEZN010000009.1:0-4561 GCA_035255545.1 Nitrosotalea sp.
AATGCCGTCCCATAATGTATTTTCATGATAATGCTTTCTCGCATCTTAATCACCAAGTAGTACCGATGCACCATACATCATGGCCAGTGCTGCAAGAGCAATTGAGACCCAGATGCAAAGCCTTTGTTTGTAGTTCAGTGATGCTGCCTTGTATGGATATTCTGGTTGTCCAGGTTTTCCAACCCCTATACCTCCATGGCCAAGCATGACTCTGATTCCATTTGCAGTATGGAATACACACATGCCAATCACCAATGTGAGAAAGATATGACCTTGTATGGTTTGTGTAAATTCTAACATCTTGTCCCAAGCTATTTTCCCATTTACAATTGTGCTAGTTTCATAAATGTGACCTATCAAATATGCAAGTAATCCAAGTCCACTAAGTCGTTGTAACCAATATGCAACACGTTCTATCCCATATCGAGTGGGATTTGCCATTCCCTTTATGCCTTCACGGTTTGACAATCTTTCTGCCACTAGTATTTCCTCTCCACTGGCTTGTATTTAGTAATAGTTACAGGATGTGTCTTTAGAACTGGTTCCTTAGTATCATAATACACAAGAGTATGGTGTAAAAAGTTCTTATCATCCCTATCAGGATAATCAACTCTTGAATGTGCTCCTCTTGATTCCTTTCTTGCGATTGCGCCCATTAGAATAACCTCAGCAACGCGGAACATTGAATCAAGTTCCATGACGTTTGTAAAGTTCGTGTTGTACTCTTTGGCTTTATCATCAACATGTTTCCAAGTTTTGCGTTGTAGTTGTCGTACTTGTTTTAATCCCTCGACTAGATCATTTTCAGTTCTAAAGACATAAGCCTTTGAATTCATTATATCAGTTAGTTCTTGGCGTACTTCGTATGGGTTTACACTTCCACTTCCTCGAAAAATTCCATCATAGATTCTTTTTTCTTCAGTAGCAACCAAATGCACTGGAAAAGGTGGTTGAGATTTTTCCTCAAGGACGTATTTGGCAGCAAGATCTCCTGTAATTTTTCCCCACACAAGACATTCTGCTGTTGAGTTTGCTCCCAACCTATTTGCGCCGTGTACACTATTGCATGCAACTTCTCCAGCAGCCCATATTCCTTGTATTTCTGTTGCACCATCTATATCAGTATGAATTCCACCCATCATGTAATGACATACAGGTCGCACATCAATTGGTTCAGTGATTGGATCCACACCAGAGAATTTTAGTGAGATTTCTCGGATTGCAGGTAATTTTCCAATAAGCACTTCTTTGCCAAGGTGTGTAAGATCTAATTTTAGACACTCTACTCCAGTTTCATTTTTGAAACCTCTACCCTCATTAATTTCTGTCATCATTGCACGGGAAACAACATCTCTTGAAGCAAGCTCAAGTTTGGTTGGAGCATATTTTTTCATAAATCGTTCTCCGTCTTTATTTATCAGATATCCACCTTCACCTCTTGCACCCTCTGTAATCAGAATTCCAGATGGTAAAATTCCGGTTGGATGAAATTGAACAAATTCCATGTCTTTTAATGCCATTCCAGCACGATAAGCCATGTCTAATCCATCAGGAGTTGAGGCTAATGCATAAGTTGAAAAGCTATAGACTCGCCCAGCTCCTCCGGTTGCAATGATTAATGCTTTTGCCTTGAAGGTATAGAAATTACCGCTTGCGAGCTCTATTGCTGTAATACCACAAAAGCGTTGACCATCATGAATTATAGATGAGACAAACCATTCATTGTAAAATTCAATGTTATCAAATTTCTGACAAGTATCATAGAGAGTTTGCATCTCGTAAAAACCAACTTTATCCTGAGCATATGTTGCACGATTAAAGCTGTAACCTCCAAAAGCTCTCTGACCAATTCGTCCATCTTCCCTTCTTGACCACGGCATTCCCCAATGCTCCAATTGGTATATTTCAGATGGCATTTCTTGAACAAGTCTTTCAATTACATCTTGATCGCCAAGAAAGTCACTTCCTTTTACAGTATCATATACATGAGATTCAAGAGAATCCCCTTCTTCAGGATATAAAACAGCGGCGGTTCCACCTTCGGCAGATACAGAATGTGAACGCATAACTTGGAGTTTTGAAACAACTCCAATCTTGATCGTTGAACTTACTTTTGATGCTTGAATTGCTGCCCTAAGACCAGCAAGGCCAGAACCTACTATCAAGAGATCAAGTTCTATGCTGTTGACCATTATTCGACATTCTCCTTTCCACGCTTCATAAATATGTCTTGTGAAGGATTTTGATTAGGATATATTACTATTATGTAAGTCTAGAGATAGTTTTTGAACCTCTTCTACTAGAGATTTGACTTGCAGAAGATTTTCAAGATATTTCACAAGTTATTGAAAAATATTTCAATCAGAAAAAGTCATGGCTAGAAAAAATATCAAAGATTGACTAAGCAATAAATAATTGTAGAACAATATAGCCACAGTTGACAAGTATTAGAAAATTATTACTAGACAAATCAAAACCTCTTGTCTTCCCTGGCGTTTATGATGCAATAACTGCAAGAATAGCTCAAAAAGCAGGTTTTGAAGCAATGTTTCAGACAGGATACGGAACATCTGCAGCACTTCTTGGTATGCCAGACTATGGTTTCATAGGAGCTACTGAAACAATTGAAAATGCAAGAAGAATATGCAAGTCAGTATCTGTTCCAGTTATAGTAGATGCTGACACAGGCTATGGTAATCCATTAAGCGTGTGGAAACTTGTAAACGAACTTGAATCAGTTGGAGCATCTGGCATATTTCTTGAAGACCAGAAATGGCCAAAAAGATGTGGACATATGTCAGGCAAGGAAGTAATTCCAAAAGAAGAGTATGCCGAAAAACTTCGTGCTGCTGTTGACGCTAGAAAGAGTAAGGATTTCATAATTGTTGCAAGAACAGATGCACGAGCTACTGAAGGTCTTGATGCAGCAATAGAAAGAGGTTTGATTTACAAAGAGATTGGTGCAGACGCAATTTTTGTTGAAGCACCCAAATCAGTTGAAGAAATGAAAAAAATAGGTAAATCAATCAAGGCCCCTCTAGTTGCAAATATGATAGAAGGTGGAGCAACTCCTGTTCTCTCATCCAAGGAATTACACAATATGGGATTCAATCTTATTTTGTATCCATTATCTGTACTTTATGCAAACACATTTGCAACATTGAAGATTCTAAAAGAATTGAAAAAGACAGGAACTACTCTAAAATTGAAAGAGTCACTTGTAAATTTTGATGAGTTTAATAACATTGTAGATCTTTCCAGATTCAAGAAAATGGAAAATAAATACTCAACAAAATAAATCACAAAAAAGAAAAGAGTCGTTCAAGGTATTTTATCTTAAGAGTTCGTTCTCTTTACTTCTATTTCTATAGTAGAAACATTCCTAGAGCGTCCATCTTGTGATTGCATTTGTTCTGAACCTATCTTGATGTTTCCTACGGCATAGCCAGCATTTTCTGTTTTTCGTGCAATGATTTGAGCAACATCTACTGCATGGCCGATACTAAGTCCTCTTGCCTTGATTGATATTCGTGGTTGGTTTGCCAACTGTATGAGCGCAGAAGTAACATACGACATAAGTGGCTTTTTTCCGATGTAGATAATGTCTCTAGTTTCTGACATGCGCTAGCTACCATTTGGGATAATTTAAATCTAAGAATGAAAAATTCGAGGCAATGAAGTTTTTGATATCCCTAATTTTTGCAATGACAATAATTGGAGCTAGCTCTGCGTATGGGTACGGAGAGACGTCAGTATCAGACTTTAAGATAGTAAACTCTCTTGGTGAGGAAATTAAATCTCCAGTAGTAGACCAGCAGCTTAACTTACAAACATCCTTGAAGAATTCAAGTGCAAAAAATATTGATTGGGCTTACATAGTTCAAGTGATTAATTCAGATGGTGCAATTGTTGATCTCAATTATGCAACAGGATCTCTTGCAAACAATCAAACTCTTGCCGCAGCACTATCATGGACTCCAAGTGAAGCAGGAAACTACAAAATTGAGATATTTGTTTGGGACAATTTACGGGACATAAATCCACTTGCTCCCATGTCAACATATTCAATTACTGTAACTTGAAAAAGTGGACCGGGTGGGATTTGAACCCACGATCTCACCCATGCCAAGGGCGTATCCTACTAGGCTAGACGACCGGCCCATATTCAACCAGAATATTGCATCTGATTTGCATTAACTTTTTTTGAGAGGTTATTAACGTTTAGTGTAAATCAAAAATTTAGGATGTGAAATAACAGCATAAGATATTTAACTATCTAAATCAAAAATCCTCGCGTGGTCGTAGACAGTAAAGCAATAATTTCATACATACAAATTCAGAAAGAAGATTTAGCGGTTTTCAGATTCGTGCCAAAAGAAGGTGGTGAAGTACCACAGTATAAAGCTGGACAGTTTCTCACACTTGGAGCACATGTACCAGCAGAAAACAAGATAATTCGAAGAGCATATTCTATTGCATCAAATCCAGAAAACAGAAAATATATTGAATTATACATCAGATGGGTAAGAAAACCACTTCCAGGACGTCTTACTACAGTATT
>DATEZN010000010.1:0-3145 GCA_035255545.1 Nitrosotalea sp.
GTACAAAACATCACTCCACCAAAGCTAACCGTTCCAGCTAACGTCACCTTTGAAGCTACATCACTAAAAGACAATCTAGTTCCAATTGGTAATGCTACTGCAAGTGACATTCAACCAGTTACAATAACAAACAACGCATCAAGTGCATTCCCACTAGGCAAGACTAACATTCTATGGATTGCAACTGATGCATCTGGTAACAAGGCAAATGGTACACAGACAATTGATGTAGTAGATACTACAGCACCCAAGATAACTGCACCACATGATATCGTAGTGAATGCCACAAGTTCTGCAGGAACTCCTGTTAACATTGGAAACTTGACAGCTAGTGATAATGTCAAAGTAGCTACAATTTCAAATAACGCTCCAACATCATTCCAGTTTGGAAATACTACAATAGTGTGGACTGCAAAAGATGAAGCAGGAAATACTGCTAATGCAACTCAAATAGTTCAAGTTGTTGACAGATCACCTCCACAGTTGATAATTCCTACAGATGTGACAACCGATGCAACAGCATTCCAAACACCTCTTGTGATAGGAAATGCTAATGGTACCGGAATAATTGATACTTCACCAAAAATAACAAGTAATTCTACTGGACTATTCCATATTGGTAAAACAACAGTACAATGGACTGCAACTGACAAGTTTGGTAATGAAAAGACACTAGATCAAACTGTTACAATACTTGCATGTGGAAAACCGGCTTCTAATTACAACTTGGTAATGGGAACAAATAACACTGACACACTAACCGGTTCGACAGTACCTAACTTGATAATTGGTCTAGAGGGCAATGATATAATCCACGAGGGTCCAGCTGGTGATTGTGTAATTGCTGGAGATGGTAACAATATTGTATATGCTGGAAATGGCACCAATACCATTTACGCAGGCAATGGTGACAACATCATCAAAGGAGGAAACGGAAACATGCAGGTGTTTGCAGGTACTGGAAGCAACATGATCCAAGGTGGAAGCGGACAGAACACTTGTAGTCTTGGCAATCCTGCAAAAGATCTAGTTACAAACTGTCTGGTAAAACTTCGCTAAATTTTTAACAAAACACTATTTTTCATATAGGTTATAATTACTACAAGTTCATTTTCTATGTGAATGACAAGTTCCAAGAACCTGTTTTCACGTGCAAAAAAGATCATACCTTCTGGCATAAACAGTCCTGTAAGGTACTATGATCCGTATCCGTTCTTTGTAAAAAAAGCCAAAGGTAGCGTATTGTGGGATGTGGATGGAAAACATTATCTTGATTACTGTAACGCATATGGTGCTTTACTTCTTGGACATGGACGCAAAGAAATCATTTCTGATGTAAAAAGACAGCTCACAAAAGGAACTCTATACTGTACTCCAACTGAAATTGAAGTGGATCTCTCTGAATTAATATCTAAAAATTTTCCATCTATGCAAAAGGTACGTCTGGTTAATACTGGTAGTGAGGCAACTATGACAGCTATTAGGTTAGCACGAGGATTCACAAAAAAGAAAAAAATAATAAAATTTGAAGGATGCTATCATGGTGCACATGATTATGTTTTGGTAAAAGCTGGTTCTGGTGCTGCACATATTGGCATGTCAGTCTCTGAAGGAAGTTTGGATGAAGTTTCAAAAAATACTCTAGTGGTACAGTATAACAACTCGCAAGAATTACAATCATTATTAGAAAAAGAAGATGATGTAGCAGCAGTAATTGTAGAGCCAGTCCTTGCAAATATGGGACTAGTGTTGCCTAGAAAGAATTTTTTAAATGATTTAAGAAAAATAACTTTAGAGAAAAATATTGTATTAATTTTTGACGAAGTAGTTACAGGATTTAGAATGTCTCCTGGCGGAGCTCAAAAATATTTCTCAATACAGCCAGATATTACCACACTTGGTAAGGCTCTTGGAAATGGTTTTCCTATTGCGGCTGTGGGTGGAAAAAGTGAGATAATGGACATGTTATCTCCTGAAGGCAAGGTATACCAGGCAAGCACGTATGCAGGAAACCCAGTATCTGTCTCTGCTGGACTGTCCTCTATCAAAACTATGAATAAACTCCAATCAAAATTATATCCAAAACTTGAAAAGAATTGCACTAGATTGGTTTCTGCAATACATGATTTGGCATCAGATATGAAAATTCCTCACCAGATTAATTCTATTTCATCCATGTTTCAGATATTTTTTACAGATGAGCCTGTTGTAGATTATTCTTCTGCAAAAAAAGCAAATATGGCAAAATTCAAAAAGCTATTTGAGGTGTTGCTTGAAAATAAAGTGTTTATTGCACCATCACAATTTGAAACAGTTTTTCTATCATATGCACATTCTAAAGATGATGTGAAAGAAACAATCCCTGCTTATGAGAAAGCATTACGGGCGATAAAATAATGAAATACATCATTGGAACTAGGGGTAGTCAACTTTCACTCACTCAGACAAACTGGGTAGTAACAGAACTTCAAAAAAAATCTCCTCAAACAGAATTTGAAATAATTACAATCAAGACACAAGGGGACACTGACGCCAGACCTCTTTTTACAATCAATCAAAAAGGAATATTTGAAAAAGAGATTGATAGAGCAGTGGTAGAAAAAAAAGTGGACTTTGCAGTGCATAGTCTAAAAGATGTTCCTGCTGATCTACCCGAAGATCTGGTATTGGCATGCGTTCCAAAAAGAGAAGAGGCAAATGATGTTTTTATAGCAAATGATGGCAGCACGTTGGACACAATAAAAAAGGGGGCACTCATTGGCACAAGTAGCTTGAGAAGAGCAGTGCAAATTACAAGAGTTAGACCCGATGTTGTAGTAAAACCGATTCGGGGTAACATTGAGACAAGAATACGTAAAGTCCATGATGGAGAATTTGATGGCGTAGTTTTGGCTCAGGCAGGAATCTCACGATTAGGTCTTGATGTAAAGTTCCAGAGGTTGTCCATGGATACATTTCCACCATCTCCTGGACAGGGAGCACTTGGCATCGTATCACGAAAGGATAATGTTTCGCTGATTGAATTACTAGAAAAAATTGAAGATCCTGAGACTCGCAATGCCGTAGAGGCTGAAAGATCACTTTCTATGTTTGTTGATTCTGGATGTAGATTTCCAGTTGGAGCATTTGCTCACAAAGATAATGA
>DATEZN010000011.1:0-2868 GCA_035255545.1 Nitrosotalea sp.
TGCAATGGATGATCTTGGAATGCTCATGCCAGGATATGATAGAACTATAATAGAAAAAGGTCTTGCGCTCTCAATTCAGGCATTTCATGGAACCAAAGTGGATAGGATGGAAGTCAAGGCACTCATGGAGCTTGCAAACAATACAATGAGCAAATTTCCATTCAAGCTACCCAAACATCTTGCGCTTTACATGAGGATGACATCAATACTTGAGGGAGTGTATCTTACACACAAGGTAAATTTCAGATTCATCAATGTACTACAAAATATTTTGGAGGAAGAAAATATTATACGAGATGCATACGTGGAAGAACTCAAGATCTCTTTTGGACGATTTGTAAAATCAATAGATGCTGCAATTGCAGTGGTTCCAGAGATACGACAATTCATAGAACAAAATAAAAACATGCAGACAAACAAACCAAAATCACGAACTGTTTTACTTTCAGGTACTATACTTGCAGCTGCAGTCTTTGTTGGCTCCACCATATTATATTCAACAAATAATGCCATTGGAGAAATTGGAATGATAGGCTCTGCTGTTATAATGGCTCTTTCTATTGCATTAAAAGAACACTAGTTATTCTATTGCAATATTTTTTCCAGTCTTTGTAGGTATTGTAAGGGTTAGTACACCATCGCGATATTTTGCAGATGCTGCTGGATTTTCGTCATCTTTTACCTCAATTGGCAATCTTATCTTCTTGTCAATTGAGCGTGGTCTCTGTCTCCAGATTACTGTGCCCTCTACTTCATCTTCTCGTGTTGCTACAATTGAGAGAATGTTGCCATTGAGTCTTAGTTTGATCTCTTTTTTGTCAAATCCTGGCATGTCTATTGCTACCACCAGACTGTCATTTTGCAGTATCATATCTACTGGAGGAAGAATAAACTCGTAGAACTCGCGTGACTTGTTACCTATTTCTTTCATGACTTCTTTTACCATGTAATGACCAATGCCCATGTAGTATCATTTAGCACTTTTTTGATTATTAAACCTTAGTCAGATTTGCTCTGGGATACCATGTACATTTTATCAAGTAATAGAGCCTGTTAAATTCACAATTTATCTACTGCCCTATTTAATAGGACTCTGATGATTATTGTTATAGAGGGCTTTGACCAGGCAGGCAAAAAAACCCAATCAAAATTATTGTCTGATTTCTTAAAAACTCGGAACAAAAAATCCATGGTATTTAGTTTTCCAGATTATACTACTCCAATTGGAAAAGAGATCAAAAACTTTCTTGGTGGCAAGCGCAAATTTCCGCCACAAGTAATACACTGCCTTCTTGCAGCAAACAGATGGGAACGATCAAAGGACATCAAAGATGCACTTGGAAAAAATTATGTTGTTATTATGAATCGCTATTACCAGTCTAATTTGGTATATGGAACAGTGAACGGACTTGACTTGAAGTGGCTTGAAAACCTTGACCGGGGTCTTCCAAAGGAAAATATTGTAATACTACTTGATGTCAAGGTATCAGATTCATTTTCCAGAAAAACACAGAAACGTGACAGATTTGAAAAAGACAAAACATTTGCGCTCAAGATTGCAAACACATACAGAAAACTTGCAAAAAGATATCACTGGAACATAGTAAACGCATCACAAGAAAAAACATTAGTTCATCAACAAATAAGGGATATAGTATCAAAACATATCAGATGAAAAAGACATGACAAAAAAATATCTCCAGATAGTAGATCCAATTCATGATTTCATTACTGTATATCCACACGAGTTGGAATTGATAGACTCTCCAGTATTTCAAAGACTTCGAAGAATACGACAACTTGCTGGTGCACATCTTGTTTATCCTGGTGCACAACATTCAAGGTTTGAACATTCACTTGGAACAATGCACATTGCAGGTCAGGCAGCAAACGTACTCAAAGACAAGGGATATCTTGATGCAAACGATTCTGAAAATATACGAATGGCAGCACTGTTGCACGATGTCGGTCATGGACCATTCTCACATTTATTCGAAGAGGTTTTACAAAAAAAGAAAAAAAAGTCTCATGAGGACATTGGACAAAGAATCATACTAGAATCAGAGATTGGTGATATAATAAAAAAATCAGGATTTGACAAAACATTTCTTGCCAAGTTAGCATTTGGAAATTCCAAATACCAATTCATGAATGAAATAATCTCTGGCGGACTGAGTGCAGACATGATGGACTATCTTTTACGTGACGGTTATTTCACAGGTGCAGAGCATGCCAAAGTGGATTTTATGAGAATAATCCACTCACTTGATGTTCACGACAAGAAACTTTCACTTGACAAGTCTGCTCTCCATTCTTTTGAATCCATGATGATATCTAGGTACCAGATGTTCAAGGCAGTGTATTTTCACAAGACTGTACGCTCTGCAGAAGTTATGCTCATACAATCAATGGTGCTTGCAGACAGCGAACTTGGGCTTACTACTGATGACATGGAAAACTATGTACAAATGACAGATGAGCTTGTCATATCCAAGCTTGTCTCACTTGAACCAAAAAATACCGATCTGAGAAGGGCAAGGCAACTTGCAGTAGAATATCAAGAGAGAAAGCTGCTCAAGTGTGTTTATGAAAAGATCTTTACTCGTCCAAGGATGGGAAAAGTAAACGTAGCAGATCTACAAAACGAAATTGCAAAAAGATCCAAGGTAGATGAATCTGAGGTCTTTATTGACATATCAAAGACACCATCAATTCCACTTGCTCCATCAAAAAAAGAATCCCAGTCTATAATTCTTACAACAAAAAAGGGAAAGGGACCAAAGGAATCCTACGAGTTACCTATATCTGAAATTCCACTGGTTTCTGCAATTTCAGGCTTTATGGATATATTGCGAGTCTACACACGAC
>DATEZN010000012.1:0-3423 GCA_035255545.1 Nitrosotalea sp.
TTTGGAAAGAAATATGCCAAAAATACCGGTAGGATGGGTGGAAAGAAAATTCGAGCAATTAATACAGTAAAGGCTGCATTTGATATCATCCATCTAAAAACTGGCAAGAATCCAGTTGAAGTTTTGATAAGGGCTGTAGAACATTCTGCACCCAATGAAGATACGACTAGAATAGTGTATGGTGGAACTGTCTATCACGTTTCAGTAGATGTTGCACCACTGCGAAGAGTTGATCTTGCATTACGATTCATTGCAGAAGGTGTCAGGGATGCATCTTTTTCTAATCCAAAAGCAGTTGAGGAAAATCTTGCAGAGCATCTGATACTTGCTTCAACAAATGACATGAATGCTCCATCTGTCAAGAAAAAGAATGAACTAGAACGAATTGCAATGGCTTCTAGATAGAGAAATTATTTTTTAAAAATATAGATAGCCCGAGGCAGATTCGAACTGCCGTCCCCAGGTGTCCTCTCATAAGATCCAGAGCCTGAGATCCCTAACCCAAAATTGTTTGGCCACTAGACTATCGGGCTACCGAGACGACTGGTATTTCTTGAGAATATATTATTTTGTACTGGCTTCACGAACTGCAGTGGCATAATCACAATTTGCACCAAGTCTCATGTAAGGAATCAATCTGTAATGAATGGAATATAGATCATTTTCTTTGTACAAAATTCCTTTTATCAACAATGACACAAAACCTCCTGCAATTCGAGATGCTGGTATGTCAAGTTCTTTGCATACTTGATCACGTCTCTTCTTGTATTGTTGATTGGTAAAACTAGTTGTATTCAATTCTAATATTAACGGCCACATGACTTTTTCCCATACAAATCTTCGATTTTGAGTAGCAGAGGCATATTTTCCCTTCTCTTCTAACATTGATAACGTTCAAAAAGTTCTAATCTCAATTTATTAGTTGATGACATCAAATATTGAAGAAGCCTTAGAACTATTATCAAAAAACTGGACAATTGAGCCAATAATTCAAGATTTTATTTTGGGTAAAAAAACAAATGTTTCAGATTTTCAGATAAAAGTTAAAGATGTGATTTTTCACATTCCGTATTTACAAGATGATGATGGTTATGTCTTGTGGAAATGTTATTGGCCTGACTGTCACAATTGTTGTAATAGACAAGGGAGATTGCCGCTTACAAGCAATGATCTGATAACAATAAGTAAAAATCTAAAATATGATAAAGTATCTGATTTTGTAAAAAAAGAGACTAACATAGCTACATGGGAAGAAAAAGGACCGGCGGGAAACCCCGTGGTAATGACCATGATTAATCTAAAACGTAAGGAAGATGAAAAAGAATCAGAGGATGGAACTCATATTAGATGCAGGTTTCTTGATGAGAAAGGCTATTGTGGACTTCATCCGTCTAGACCAGGAGTGTGTTATCTGTATCCATTTTCCTCATGGCTTGAAAATGAAAAAGGAAAAGCTCGAGTTCATGCTACATTTCAATTTACAGGTGACTGTCCAGGATTTTATTTCGCAAAATCTCATGATGAGATGAAAGATATTCTAATAGAATATTCTAAAATGATCTATGATTATACCATGAATTCAAATCAAACGACAAGAGAAAATTTTGGTTATGTAAGTATGTAATTCTAGGCCTTTGCTACTTTCATCATATCTGTCATTTTAATTTCCATTCCAAATCTTTTTTCATTTTTCTTCATGTATCTGTAAATGGATAACATGTCCATAAAATTTTTCATGATGCCAAACTTGCTTTCCATTTTATTTCTTACAAATGATAATACCTTTGAATAAATTGCAAATTTTTCAAGAACCATTTGTCTATATCTCTCATTGTTGCCTAGGGTATCGACAAAAATATCTCCACATGTCATGCTTGGAATTATTCCTTCTCCAAGTAGTGGATATACTGTTCCGATGGATTCTCCGACTCCTACTACTTTTCCATGATAGAATGGTTCACAGAGGTTTGGAGTGGCAAGACGTATTGGTCTTCCAACAGTCTTTAGGATCTTTCCACCATATTTGTTCAAGAATGCATTGGTTTCTACAATGTGATTTCTGTTTTTATCCCCTGCGCCAATGTGTGCAATTTTATCCCCTAATGGAAAATACCAGAAATATCCGCTAATCGAGGAAAATGGCTTGAGATAAAAATCATCAAACGGTACACCATTTTCGTATTCTACTTTGTATTGATATGTTGGCAGGTGGAAATCTTTTTCAATTCTTGGAAGATACGATCGATGAAAACCTGTAGAATCTACAATTATGTCAAACTCTGATTCTAGATCTTGTAATTTTGGAACAGTACCATGATGTACCTTGCATCCCTTTGCCATGTCTTTTATCAATCCAATTTTGTTATAAGTACAAAGTCCCTTGAGTTTAATTTGAAATCGTTCTAGACCCATGTCGACATACATCTGTTTTCCATCGTGGATTACATAATCAGCAAAGTCAAGTCCAGCTTTTTTTGAAAATTCTTCCATTGGTGCCTTTGATGTACCCCAAGCACATATGGAATCATGGTTCTCTTGTGTAGATCTTTCAAAACCTACTACTTCATATTGATTCTTCAATCTTGCAAGGAGATATGCTCCGGCGACTCCTATGCCAACTACAGCTATCTTCAAACAGTCTTATACAAAAAATCACCTAATAAAAACATGTGGCAATTATTATTCAATCAAGATAGCTGGTTTGTATGGTCTTGCGGTTCTTGATTTATTTTTTGGATCATACTTGTCTTGATCTGATTCTGAAAATACTTGAGATGTAATTCCGAATTCTGCTTGCACAAGTGAATCAAGTTCTAAGAATATTTTCTTTTCATCAACAAGACCAAGTTTATTCTTTGATTCTCTTTCTTCTTGTGATTCTGATAATATGTCATTGACTGTTTTTTTAACAAAATCTGGATCTTTTTTTATTTCTTCTGTTTCTTTGTCTGCAATAAGAGATTTTATCAGAGAACCTATGTTCACTTCACCTGCCACTACGCTGGATAGAATTTTTTGATATGCCTTTACCTTCCATTGTGCAGGTGTGTATATTGTTATTTTATTTGGAGTGATTTTTGTGACCTTGATTATATTCTTGATATCTTCAACTGTATTTTTTAATAGGTTTTCAGATTGAATTGATTCAAAATCAATCATGTTTTCATGATATGTTGGCCAGGAAGACTTTGATACGATACCTGTATTTCCTAGTCTTGACCTCATCTCTTCTGACACATATGGTGCAAAAGGCGACATCATTGATATTCGTGTAGAAAATATCTCATGCAAAATTCCAATAAAATTATCACGTTTCTTTGCCAAAGCTCGTTTCATGTACCATTGAAGGTCTGATTCAAATTCATAGAGGATGAAATGCAATGGCGTCGCCTGCTCGAAGCGTGCCCGCTCCGAGGGGTCGAT
>DATEZN010000013.1:0-4351 GCA_035255545.1 Nitrosotalea sp.
GAAAATTCAACCAAATACAAGTAACATATGGATGATTCTTGAGGAAGACAGGCAATATGGCGTCAAGACATACACACTACAAGGCTCTATGACATTTGCAAACATAATAAACGACTTGATTGGTTTTACATCAAACAAAAAACAATCCAAGTTAAAAATTTTCAAAATATAAGAGATTTCAAATCAATATCTTTTTCAACATATGGCATTATTGCTGCAGTATTTTCATAATCTTTGACAAATGGTAATACTCCCAAGATGGGAATGCCAGTAATTTCATGTAGTGTGATTGGTGCATTTTTTTCTGCAGGTCCGCCATTTTCATCATAGTTGTTTACAATAATTCCAGCAATCGGAATTTTCCTATCATGACATGTGTTAACTGTCATCACAGTATGGTTCAGAGTTCCAAGAGTTGGTCGTGTTACAATAATTGTTTCAAGATTCATTTCTTTTATCAGGTCAGCTACAAAGTAGTCCCTACTTAACGGAGTCAGTATTCCGCCTATACCTTCAACAAGCATCATGTCGTGTCTACTTTGTAATTTTACAAACTTTTCAAAGATTATTTTTTTATCAAATTTGAGATCTAGCACTTTACTTGCATCATATGGAGAAATTGGTAATGGCATGAATATTGGATTTATGTCATCCTCAGAATCATTTACTTTGACAGCACGATACAGTATTGAAACATCAGATGATTTGAAACCAGTTTTTTGTACAACCCCTGTTGCAACTGGTTTCATTACGCCAACATTGATTCCCATTTTTTGTATGCATGCAGCCAATGCAGATGTGACTGTTGTTTTACCAACGCCAGTATCAGTAGCAGTTATGAAATACGATTTCATCAGAGATGTTATCACTAATGTTGTTTAATAACCCACCTTATGATTATTAATCCGATTTGGTGAAAAAATCCATGCGTAGTTTTGTCTGGCATCCATATACCCAGATGAATGACTGGAAAAAATTTGATGTAATTACAAAAGGCAAAGGAATGTGGCTTTATGATTCCCATGGTAACGCCTTGATGGACGGTGTTGCAAGTATGTGGTGTAATGTTTGGGGCCACTCCAACAAAGAGTTGACAGGAGCCATTACAAAACAGGCAAAAATTCTACAACACTCTTCATTGTTTAATTTAACAAATGACAAGGCAGAGAGTCTTGCAGAAAAACTAGTAAAACTAGCCCCGGATATGCACCGAGTATTCTATTCTGATGATGGCTCTACAGCAATGGAAATCTCTGCAAAAATGGCATTGCAATATTGGAATAACATGGGTGAGAAAAAGACAAAATTTGTTTCACTTGAGAACGGATATCATGGAGATACAATAGGCGCCATGTCACTTGGATATGTACCTCTTTTCTTTTCAAAATTCAAATCTTCCTTGTTTCCAGTTTTAAGAACTCCATCACCAAACAGATACAGAGTTCCAAAAGGCTACTCGTTTGAAGATTATCAAGAATTTTGTTTAGAAAGAATTGAACAAACATTTTCAAAAAATAATAACATTGCTGCATTTGTAATGGAAAGTGGGGCGCAGATAGCTGGAGGTGTTGTCATTTATCCAAAGGGATTTCAAAAAAAGATCAGCAAATTATGTAAAAAACACAATGTGTTACTCATACTGGATGAAATTGCGACAGGGTTTGGAAGACTAGGATCAATGATTGAATACAAAAACCAAGAAAGCATTCCAGACATTGTATCGTTTGGCAAGATGTTATCTGGTGGATATCTGCCACTTGCTGCCACACTAGCAAATAAAAAAGTCTATGATTCTTTTCTTGGAGAATACAAAGACATGAAGCATTTTTTCCATGGACATACATTTACTGGAAATCCCATGGCATGTGCAGTTGCCCTTGCAAACATTTCATCATATAAAAAATACAATCTAATATCAAGAATCAAAAAACGTGAAGCTCAGATCAAATCACGCATAAAAGAGATTACAAATTTAGATTTAGTTGGAGATGTAAGACATAAAGGAATGATGATGGGAATTGAACTTGTATCCAATAAAAAAACAAAGACTTCAATATCTCCACAAAAACGATTGCCACAAAAAATATTCATCGAGGCAAAAAAACATGGAATATACCAAAGAACTTTAGGGCCAATAGTAATGGTCATTCCCCCGCTTGCAATATCAGGACCAGAATTAGACTTTCTTCTAGATGGAACCATAAAGACAATCAGGAATGTCTCATCTCAAATATAGGAATAACACCACCAATTCATGCCTAAAACACGACTAGTTACATTTAATGAAAATAATAGATGTTGATCAATACCACAAATCAGAATCTATTCAACATGAATTTAACAGGCATGTGAATTCATTGTAAACCACCAAGATGTAACAGGTTTACAGTTAAAATAATCTTAATTAATAGACCTAAAAACAGGATAGATGTTGACCACTGAAACAGACTTTATAATTTACTGTAGAGACAAGGTGCTAACAGGACATAGAATTTCAAAAGAGGAATCTGAAAAACTCATCAACATGCCAGATGATTTCCTACATGCATTATCTGAGGCGGCCAATGAAATTACCAGAAAATTGTGCGGGGATGTAGTAGATGTTGAAGCGTTGATAAATGCAAAAAAAGGCAAATGCCAGGAAGATTGTTCATTTTGTTCCCAGTCTGCATTTTTCAAAACAGGTATTGACACATACAAGCTGTTACCTCCAGAAACAATAGTACAAAATGCAATGCTTGCAAAAGAAGATGGTGTGAAAAGCTTTTGTCTAGTATGTGCATGGCGTGGACCAACCGAGAAAGACTTTGAACAAATATCTTCCATCATAGAAAAAATAAACCAAGAAGTTGGAATAGAGGTCAACTGTTCACTCGGTTTTATCAATGAAGAGATGGCATTAAAACTAAAAAAACTTGGAGTAAAACGTTACAACCACAACCTAGAGGCATCAAGAAGTTTTTTTGAAAAAATATGCACGACTCACACTTATGATGACAGGATGAAGACAAATCTAATTGTAAAAAATGTAGGCCTTGAATTATGCTGTGGTGGAATAATTGGCATGGGAGAAACAAGAATGCAACGATTAGAGTTAGGACTTGATCTGGCAGGACTCAGTCCAGAGGAATGTCCAATCAATATGTTAGTACCCCAGAAAGGAACACCGCTCGAACTTCAGACAAGGCTTTCAATATCAGAAATATTGCGAACAATAGCAGTCTTTAGATTTTTGATGCCAAAAACAATACTCAAGATTGCGGGAGGAAGAGAAGTTTATCTCTCAAATGACCAAGAAAAAGTTCTCCTAGGCGGAGCAAATGGAATCATCACTGGCGGATATCTTACAATTGATGGAAACAAACCAACAGACGACTTTCAAATGATAGCAAAAATAGGCCTTGAAGCATAGAACCGGTTTTATCAATAAAAGATTAGGACAGATAAAAAAGGCAAATCTGTACAGAACACTTGTTTACAACAAAGTTTCAGGCCCATACATTACAATTCAAGGAAAGAAATTGATCAATTTATCATCAAATGATTATCTCGGATTAGACATTACATACAAACCATCACAAATACAATCAAGTTCAAGATTAATTGCAGGAAACGACATATCTTTTAAAAAACTTGAAAGTAATCTTGCGCATCACAAATCAAAAAACGCTTCGTTGGTTTTTCCAACAGGATACATGGCAAATCTTGGTGCAATCTCAATTTTAACACAGAAAAATGATTTGATCCTAAGTGATGAATTTAACCATGCAAGCATAATAGATGCGTGTAGATTATCACATGCAAAAAAGATAATCTACAAACATAATGACGTTTCAGATTTAGAAAAAAAATTACGCAAAAAAGCACAACGCAAGTTTGTGATAACAGAAGGAATATTTTCAATGAATGGTGACTTTGCAAAACTTGATGAAATAGCAAAACTGTGTCAAGAAAATAATGCGTTTCTCTTGCTAGATGATGCACATGGTGACTTTGTAGTAGGCAAAGATGGAAGAGGTTCTGCAGATCATTTCAGAGTTGCAAAAAATGTTGACATGTACATAAGCAGCTTGAGCAAGGCGCTTGGTGCATTCGGTGGATACATTGCTGCAAGCAAGGAGATAGTTGATCTTGCAGTTAACACAGCACGACCATTTATCTACACATCTGCATTACCAAGTTTTTTAGCAGATTTTGCCCTGAAGAGGTTTTTGTCAAACAGGGAAAAAAAACGACTAGAACTAGGAAAAAAGACAAGACAGTTCAACAAAGGTTTACAATCAATCGGATACAAAATAGAGTCAACAAGCCAGATAATACCTATAATCATAGGCGATGAGAAAAAGACACT
>DATEZN010000014.1:0-5904 GCA_035255545.1 Nitrosotalea sp.
TGATGTTTACCATTGCTTCTCCTCCCGTTGTGGTTCCACATGCAATCATTCTTCCCCTCACTTTGAGTACTTCGAGACTTGTAGGCCATGTCTTTGCTCCAACATGATCAATTACTGCATCTACTCCTATCTGATTGGTAAATTTTAGAACCTCTGATGTTACATCTTTGGCATTTCTATCTATGATATGGTCTGCTCCAAGTTTTTTTGCAAATACAGCTTTGTTCTTGTCAGATGTAATGGTAATAACCTTCAAACCTTTTGCTTTTGCAAGTAAAATTGCAGCAGAGCCAACTCCGCTGTTTGCACCCCAGATCAAAACGGTGTCATCTTTCTTACATCTTGATTTTTCTAACATGTTCCAAGCTGTGAGATATGATACATTGATTGATGCAGCCTCTTGATCTGAGAACCAATCTGGTTTTTTTATTATGTTCTTTTTTGGAACCTGAATAATTTCTGCATAACCTCCATTGTATTTTCCAAATCCACCAATGATTCCAAAAGATACTCGCGCAACGTTACTGTCAACTGCAGGATATATTATGACCTTGTCATCTTTCTTGAAACTTCCAAATTTCTCTACCAGAGTTCCACTGATATCACAACCCAGAATATGTGGAAATGGTACTGTCTTGCCAGGAATTCCATTTCTTACCCAAATATCCAAGTGATTTACTGCACAATAATTTACTTTGACTAGAACATGTCCTTTTTGGGGAATTGGATTTGGGATTGTTTCATAAGACAAAACCTCTGGTCCTCCATGTTTTCTGATGATTACAGCCTTCAACTCTTTGTGAAAGATAAAATTATTATTTAAAGAACGCCTCATGTACTCTAACCGTACAAGAGAAAACTTGTTAAACTATGAATCATGTTAAACTGTAATTGACAAAACCAAAAATTCTTGCATTTGCTGGAAGTACTCGTATTGATTCATTTAATAAAAAACTAGTCAAAATTGCAGCAGCTGGTGCAGTGGAAAATGGTGCAGATGTAACTGTAATTGATCTTCGAGATTATCCAATGCCCCTTTATGATGGAGATTTGGAACAACAACAAGGACTTACTCCTAATGCACGCAAGCTCAAGGATGTGATGTTATCACACCAGGGGTTTTTGATTTCATCACCAGAATACAACAGCACCATCTCAGGTGTTCTAAAAAATACGATTGATTGGGTATCTCGACCAGTTGAAGGTGAAGAACCTTTGGCTTGTTTCAAGGACAGGATCGCAGGAATCATGAGTGCATCTCCTGGAGCTCTTGGAGGTCTTCGTGGATTGGTTCATGTACGTGCCATTCTTGAAAATATTCGTGTCATTGTAATTCCAGATCAAATTGCAGTAGCAAAAGCCCATGAAGTATTCAATGCTGATGGTACTCTAAAAGAGAAAAAACAAGAAGAACAAGTAAAAAAGATTGGCGCCACTGTTGCCAAGTTGTTAATAAAATTGGCCTGACGATAGAAGTTTTCATTAAATCTATGTCTATTTACAGAAAAAACTTGTCGTTATTTTGCACTCTGATCCATTTGGATGATTCCAAAAATATTTCCCTCTGTATCCATGCATGTTGCAAAATATCCGACACTTGGAATTGGCATTTTTGGTATTAACACTTGGCCACCGCTTGATTGGATCTTCCTTGCATATTCATCAAGAGAGGGAACCTCGATTGTATTTGTCATACCTATCTGTCCTGGCATCCTTCTTGCCATGCCTCCATTAATTCCTGGTTTGTTATCATCTCCAGTTTTTATCATCCAGTATTCCATTGGACCATCCCATTTGTCAAATTTCCATTCAAATACTTCTTGGTAGAATTTTTGAGCTCTCTCTGGGTTGTCAGAAGGAATATCAAAGTGTGTAATTCGTGGCATGTGCAAAAGATGGACTGTATATTATTTAAGTTCTAATTTGAATTCTTTTTTCTAGACGATGTTATGCATAGCTTTGAGATCTTTTGCAAAGAGTTCCAAGCCTGTTGGAATTGCAATCTCTACGGTATCTTTTAGTGATAGATTCATACTTTTTTTCTTATTCCACACTTCTGAATTGAATTCAGTTATTTCTTTTGTGTACTTTGTCCAGTCTTCATGACCTTCAGGCTCTACAAATTTTTCATGATGTATGGTATTTTTAGAATAAAGATTTTGCCATAGATAGTCTGTGATAAATGGTGTAATTGGTGCAAGCAGCGTCAAAACTGAAGATAACACCTTGTGAAGTGTAAATATCGCTCCATCTCGCTCTTCTTCTGTAAATCCAGAACTGTACGCTCTTCCCTTTACCATTTCAATATAATGCGCAGCAAAAAGATTCCAGATGAACTCTCTTAATGCAGTAGCAGGTATAAAGAAATTGTATTCATCATATCCTTTCTTACATTCTGTAATTACCTTGTCAAGCTCAGAGAGTATCCATTTGTCAGAAGGGCTTGGTTTTCCAGATTTTATCACTGGAAATCCAGAAAGAAATCTCGAAACATTCCAAAGTTTGCTTAGGAATTTTCTAGTAGTTTCTATTTTTTGCTCAGAGCATCTAAAATCATATCCAAGATTAATTTCGCTTGCACTCCAGAATCGAAATGTGTCTGCACCAAATTTTTGTATTATTGGAAGGGGATCAATCACATTGCCTTTGCTCTTACTCATCTTTGTACCGTGTTCATCTACACCATATCCCATTATCCATGCATCACTCCATGGTGTCTTGCCAGTGAGTTGTTCACATCGTAATATGGTATAGTATAACCATGTGCGAACAATGTCTTTTGACTGTGGTCTTATGGTAGTAGGATATGTTTTTTTGAAAAATTCTTCATCTTCCTTGTATTTGGTGATATACAACGGTGATACACTCGAGTCCATCCAGGTGTCAAACGTACGTTGTTCGCCTACAAATTCTGTGAAACCGCATTTGATACAGTTTGATATTGGACTGGGGTCTTTCCATGGTCTATAATATTTTCCAGGTTCTGGTACGTGTGGCTCGTTGCATTTTTTACAATACCAGATAGGTATCTCCGTACCATAGAATCTTCTTCTTGAGATTGGCCAGTCAATTGATATTGATTCCAACCAGTTCATCAAGATCTGCTTGTGCATTGCAGGATGGAAATCAATCTTTGAACCAAGTTCTCTTATCTTGCCAACTGAATCTTTTTGTTTCAGATAATATTCTTCCATGGAAATTATTTCAATTGCAGTTTTGCTTCTCTCAGATATGGGAGTTCGATGATTGATGTTATCTATTTTTTCTACTAGACCTTGGTTTTGTAGGTCTTCAATTATTTTCTCTCTTGCTTGTTTTACCTTGAGACCTGTGTATGGTCCTGCAACCTCTTTCATTCTACCATTCATTCCTACTGCAGCAATCTCTTCTAGCTTGAGATCTCTAAATAATGCAACATCATTTTGATCACCATAGCTACATACCATTACTGCTCCAGAACCAAATTCTTTTTCAGCAGAAGGATGTGGCTTGATTTCTACTTCTCTGTTTATTAGAGGGATGATAACTTTTTTTCCAATAACATCTGTATATCGTTCATCTTCTGGATTGACAATCACTGTTTGACATGCACATAGAAGCTCTGGTCTAGTACTTGCAATGATTATGGTCTTCTCTAGATCCTTTACCTTAAACTTCATGTGGACTAGTTTAGTGGGAATATCTTCATAGATAATCTCGGCATCTGCTATGGTGGTACCTGTTACCCAATCATAGTTGTTGGGTCTATTTGCAAGATAGATTTGCTCTCTTTTCCACATGTCAATGAATGTAGATTGGGTCAGAATACGATATTTTTCAGAATCTGTTCTGTAATATTCTGCAAAATTACCGCTAAGGCCTAAACTCCTCATGATTTGTATCATCTCTGCCTCCAAATCATCTAGTGCTGTTGCGCAAAGCTTGAGAAATTCTCCTCTTTCTGTCTCATGCATTCTAATTCCATGTTTTTTCTCAGTGTACATCTCAACAGGTAGACCGTTTCTGTCAATTCCTATTGGGAATAGAACTTTTTTTCCAAACATTCTTGCGGTTCTTGCAATCATGTCTATCTGAGCATAGTGTGATGCAGCACCAATGTGCCATGGTCTTCCAGATGGATAAGGCGGAGGAGTATCAATTACAAATACATCTCCTTCTGGTTTAAAATCGTAAATATGAGACTCTTCCCATTGTTTTAGAATTTGTTTTTCAATCTCAGGATTCCATGCAGTTTCCTTGATAGTTGGTTCCATGTCTAGATCTTTGAAATTTGTGATATTATATGGGCTCCCTTGTTATAGCCCTCGTAAATGTAGACTCCAACAGCTTCAATATTTTTTGGCATTTTTGGAACAAGCAGCTTGATTAGTTCTGTAGACAAATTTTCAACAGTTGCCTCACCCTTCAAGAGATACGTTGTATTCTTTGGAACTTGTAGATTGAATTTTCCTTTTGGACCATCAAATCCAATGTTATAGTGCAGATCATCTTCTTTCATGAGATATCTTTCATTAATGAAAAATTTGTGATCTAAAACTGAGATGACTTCTTTGATTATCTTCTTTGCTTCTCCAAAATCCATCAACAAATTGTTCTTCATTTCTCCTACTAGTTCTACTGTGACTGATGATGTGTGACCATGTAAGATCGAACATTTTTCAACTAGAGGCAATATGTGTGCATAATCAAACGCAAATGAAGGATCCTCCATGAATATGGAGCCTGTCTGTACCTCCTGAGTTTTGTATAAGATGATGTCTTGTAGTTCTGATAATCTTGCTGCAAATTTTGGATGGCCTAATGCAATTATCTTGACATCAGACAGTTCTGCCTTGAGTTCTTTGTATTTTGCAATATCTATTTCAGTATCTATTACTTCGATTAGACCCTTGTCTGTCTTGAAATCAACATTTACTTTTTTCCCATTTTTTAGGGTTATGGGATAATCATATTGATATTCAATTTGTAAAAATTCCAGCATTTGTGCTATTGAAAGCTCTGTTCTACTTTTCAAAAGATTTCCTTTACCGTCAATGTACTTAAAATCTGAATCCAAAATTGTAGAACCTGTTGACATTTGAAAAATTCTGCTCAATCCGTATATAAATTCTGTACAGATGTTATGGCAATACTTACTTTAGTGAATTCAGAGTTCTTGCAAGGGATACATCATTTTGTGTTATTCCGCCCACATCATGAGTCACCAGGTCTACTGAAATCTTGTTGTATACATTGAACCATTCTGGATGATGGTTCATTTTTTCAATGTGTATTGCTGCCCTACACATAAAACCAAATGCTTCTATAAAATCATCAAATACAAAGTCTTTGTGTAGTTTTCCATTTGCAACGCTCCATCCCGGTAACCCTTGCAATTCTGCTTTGATTTGTTCTTCAGTTAGTTTGAACATTCTCTTACAGCTTTTTACAGAATCCTATATTTAACTCTCAAAATGAGTCTATTGTGAAAATGGTACCTGTACTATCAGAACTTGAAAAAGAGTTGCATACACAAATGGTTCAAGCAATTGAAGGTGTCAAAGACTCTGAAAAAATGGGAATATCATTTTCTGGTGGAGTTGATAGTTGTCTTTTGGCAAAAATTTGTCAAGACTTGGGTTATGATGTGTTGCTTTTCACTATGGGCTTTGAGGATTCTCATGATGTAGAATTTTCAAAAAGAATGGCAAAAATGCTTGGTATGAATCATGAAGTGGAAATAATCTCTGAGACAACATTTTCTAATGTGGCCAAAAAGATCTGGGATGAAATCAATGTAGATAACTTGTCTTGGAACGAAAATTGTATTGCATTTTACTATGTGG
Source organism: Nitrosotalea sp. (assembly GCA_035255545.1). Taxonomy (GTDB): domain Archaea; phylum Thermoproteota; class Nitrososphaeria; order Nitrososphaerales; family Nitrosopumilaceae; genus Nitrosotalea. The sequence goes on from DATEZN010000014.1 coordinate 5,826, forward strand.
CAAAACTTGCACAAAAACACAAAGTTACAAAAGTGATAACTGCCAATGGTATTGATGAGCTCTTCTGTGGGTATAATGC
>DATEZN010000015.1:0-3262 GCA_035255545.1 Nitrosotalea sp.
TTTCTTTCACAGTATTTTAACGCCCTTGTAGTATAGAGGGGATGTGGTTAATTCCATTCCTCGTAAAGCCCGGTCTAGAATGGGGCCCTGTCACGGCCTCGACGCGTGTTCAAATCCCGCCAAGGGCGCCATAAATTTTTCTCAGGAATAAGACAAATCAGAAATTAAATCTCAGATCTTGGGTGATAAACCTAGTTTTTTCCTTACATCCGCAAGTGTTTCTTCATTTGCAGCAGCTATGAATGAAATCCTCTTATCATAACTCAGTTTTGAGTCAAGTGGCATGCCATTTTCATCAACTACATATCCGCCAGCTTCTAATGCTATGAGATATCCTGCAGCAACATCGGTGATTCTTAATTTTCTTCTCAGATCTACAAATACATCCACCAATCCGCGAGCAAATATTGCAAGCTCAAGTGCGACAGCTCCAAAATGTCTTACGTGGTTTGATGCTGAAAGGATTGGTGCTAATTGTGGTAGAGCATCCGGTGAAATTCCTGAAATGTCAACACCAACAACAAAGTAAATTGGTTTTTCTTTATGGACTTGGATTTTTTTTCCATTCATGTATGCTCCTTTGCCTTTTGATGCAGAGTACAAATCTCCATTGTGTAGATCCATCACTACACCATCTGTAACAGAACTTAGTTTGTCTTCAGGTGTATATGCCAATGAACAACAAAAGAATGGTAAACCTCTTACTGCATTAGTTGAGCCATCAATTGCATCCATTATGATAAAACCTTTTGGATTTGGTGACAATTCAACAATGCCGCATTCTTCTCCAAATACGGTACCTTCAAAATTTATCTCACGTAGGTAATCAAGAACAGTTTTTTCTGCCACAATGTCAATTCTACGAGAGATGTCTCCACCCGCTCCCATTCCATAATCTGTACCGGATTCTTTTGTTCCTGCTAGATTTTTTACATTCTCATATACTCTCTTTGCAGCCTCTTCTAAAATGTCAATTACTTTCACAAGTTTTCTTTTCCTAGTCCTAATTTATTTTAAGTAATAAAAAAAGAGACTGAATGCATAAATAGCAAAAAAGTTGTGCCATTGTGTGAGCAGTAAAGACGAATCCATCTTTAGCAAGGAAGCACTATTGTCTACCAAGCCAGGCAAGGACATTGTCAAACAGGCATTGTTCAAAAGCAAGGGATATCGACTATTTGATAAATACAAAAAGGAAGCAGAAGAAGAATTTCCAAAATTCACCAAAAGATTTGCCGAAGATCTATTAAATGAGATAAAATCTGACCCTAATCCATTTGAAACTCAAGAAAAATTTGCCAAAGAAGTGGGCTCCACTGAGATAATTCTCCAAAAATCACAGATAGATGAAGTACGAAAGAGACTAGAAAATTATGAGACTCTTCTAGATAGGGTATCAAGAATACTTAATTCAAATTTTGTTAAAATGACATTTCCAGTTTTTAGTGCATTGTATGATGCCTCAACTCAATACTTTGGTGATGACAATGACGCCAAGAAAAAAACTGATATCATTGATGGTCACATAATCGCAATTGATCTAAGCGAACCAATGGATAGAATAATGGACAAGGATGAAGATATAGAATTTTTAGATGATTACAAACTGATGAATCCATATATCTTGAAACTTGCAAGAGACAAGATTTCCGTTGGAGGTAAGGAAGTATTGGAAGAATTTGAAAGAGGCTTCAAAGATGCAAGGGTAGGCCAATATATTGATTTTAAATTAAAAATGAATCCTAAAAGCATATCTGAAGAAGAGATGATTCAATGTTATAAAAAATATAGAGCAGTAATGGGAACTGCAGGAAAGAACATGACTCTTGCAAGATTTCCACTTGGCGAAATATTTTATCTTGGAATGGCAAAAGCAGCAGAATCTGTTGGGTGTGGAAATGAAATTGAGGATTCTATAAAAAATAAATTTGTTAAAGTTCCTTCATGGCCTCTATATTACACATTTCTTACAGGTGATGTTCAAAAAGGATTTGATTTTACCATGAAAAAAAGTGATATCTACCTAGGAGAGGCACGACTTGCTCTGGAACTGTTGCCTGAAAATTTTTCACACAAGGATTTTCTTGAGTTTCTCTTTCTGACTGTGGAGCATTACAACATGTATTGGTTTAATCAACTCTCAAAAGAAAAATTGTGGAATGAATTCCAATCAAAGATTCCCAAGTGATTTGATATGATGTGGTCTGAGAAATATAGGCCAAAGAATCTGCTTGAGATGGTTGGAAATGAGGAAGCAAAAGAGTCCTTTGTAAAATGGTTTGACAAATGGATCAAAGGAACAAAACCTCTTCTATTAGTCGGTCCACCTGGTATAGGAAAGACAACCATGGCTGTATTGGGATCAAAGCAGTTTGGTTATGATTTGATTAGCATGAATGCAAGTGATGTAAGAAGTAAACAGAAGATTCAAGAAATTCTCAACCCGATTCTTGGTAACCGCAGTGTGCTTGGAAATCCAATGATCTTCATTGATGAAGTAGATGGAATACATGGAAGAGCTGACTTTGGTGGTGTTGATGCACTAGTTGACATACTAAAGGAGTCCACCATACCGATAATCCTTGCAGCAAATTCTGATTTATCTGACAAGATGAAAGTCATAAAAAAAGTCACGACTACAGTGAAACTTAGACCTCTTCCTCCTAGACTGATGAGATTATACCTCGAAGAAATTCTGAAACGCGAAGGTGCATCAATAAAAATTGGTAATATGATAAAAATGATCATTGACTCACGTGGCGATATTAGATCGATTCTGAATTCTGCTCAAGCATTATCTGGAGGATTTGAACCTCAACTTGACAAGTCCTATGCAACAAATGATGTGGAAGAATCGCTAAATCTATTTTTTAATGCAAAATCTACTGAAGAAGCTCAGGCAATACTCTATTCCTTGAGAATTGATCCTAGAGAAAAGATTAATGCATTCTACTCAAGCATAATAACAAGTTCTCTTCCTACAACAATTCTAAAGGAAATGTTAGATGTCTTGTCTGAAGCTGATATGTTATATGGAAAAATAATGCGAAAACAAGAATGGCGACTCTTACGATATCTGGATAGTATTTTATTAAAATTATACAAACCAGGAATGACAATAAAATATTCAAAGTTTAATCTTCCATGGCCTACTCTTAATAGAATAAGATGGGATGGCATGGCAATCAAGGGATTGACTGGAAATCTTGCAAGACAAATGCATGTATCACGCAGTACATTTTCAACTTTTTATTTTCCATAT
>DATEZN010000016.1:0-7229 GCA_035255545.1 Nitrosotalea sp.
GTATCTGGCATCTCGTTTTTCTAGTTCTTTTCCAACTGCTGTAACTGCAAGTACTGGTATTCCGTATTCTTCACCTTCGTTAACAAGATTTCCTAAACTGACAAGTGATTCATGTTCATGTGTTGCTCCGACAAATATTGACATTGCAAGTGCTGAAGCGTTTAATCTGATTGCTTCTTTTACTGATGTTGTAATTTTTTCATTTGAGAGGTCTTTTCCTATGATGCTTGCGCCTCCTGATACTCGAAGTACTACTGGCACTGGAAAGTTTGCATCAACAGATGTTCTTAAAACTCCTCTGGTAAGCATGAGAGAATCAGCATATGGTAATAGTGGAGCAATTGTCTTTTTTGGTACCTCAAGCCTTTCTGTTGGTCCAAGGAAATAGCCATGGTCAACTGCAAGCATTACACCTCGCCTGTTTTGTGGTTTGATTATTTTTGCGAGTCTATTTTTGAGTCCCCAATCCATATCTTCATCGAAAAAATTTGCCTTAGTTAAGCGTTTCTGAATTTGTAATTATTATTTTCATGGAATCATTTCCTTGGTGTGCATAATCCAAAGCTTTTGCAGAATCTACAAGATCAAACTTGTGAGTGATCAGTTTCTTTACATTGATTGTTCCTTTTTCTATCATTCTAAATGCCTCGTTTGTGTCGTTTTCAGAAGCAGCATAACTTGGTGTGATTGTAATCTCTTTAGAGTATACTTTGCTCATCTCAAGTGACATTTTGACATCTTTTGTAGGAACTCCAAACAACATTACAGTGCCTCCCTTTCTTACAAAATCAATTGCTTGTGCAATGGCATTTACATTTCCAGTTGCAATCATTGCAATGTCCACTCCACGATTTTGTGTCTTTGAAAGAATTTTTTGATATGCGTCTGGGTCGTCTGATCTTATTGATTCTGTTATGCCGAATTTTTTGGCAAAGTCTAGTCTAAAATCATTAATGTCTAGACAAAATATGTCTTCAATTCCATATGCCTTACTTAACATCAAATGCATCAGACCAGTTGGGCCTGCGCCTAAAATGGCAATCGAATCTCCTTTCTTGAATTTTATTTTATTCCATGCTCTGACACAACATGCCAGTGGTTCAATCATTGACGCTTCTTCAAAACTTACATGTTCTGGTAGTTTTATTACTCCGCCATGTGACACATTCCATTCCGGTACGATGAATTCTTCGGCAAGCCCACATGGTGAGAGGTTTGTTTCTGAATATTTTTGACACATGGTTTCATTTCCATGTGTACAATAATGACATGAATAACATGGGACATGATGATGTGTAAAGACCCTATCGCCTTTTTTGAAGTTGGTAACACCATCTCCTGTGGTAGAGACTATGCCTGCAGGCTCATGACCTAGTCTCATTGAAGGTTGGCTATATTTACCATAAATCTTTTCCAAGTCTGAACCGCATACTCCGCAGGCTTTCATGGTGACTAGAATCTCACCCTTGCCAACCTGTGGTTTTTCTACATTTTTTATCTGGACATCTGATGGTCCTGAAACGTATGCCGCCTTCATGATACCACTGGAATAGAAATGGCGTTTTATCTTTTCCGAAGTCACTTGATTCTAGTATGCAATTTAAAAAATAGAAAATTTACTATAAACAAATTCTATTCTTATGATTTCAATTAAATAGGACTTGTTTCTGAGTCATCAACATGGATTTGTGGCGCGATATTGAAACTGGTTCCAAAGTACCGTCTGTGATAAATGTTATAGTCGAAATTCCAAAAGGTTCTCAGAACAAATACGAATATGATAAAAAAAGAGGCGTCATAAAACTAGACCGAGTTTTGTTTTCACCATTCTTCTATCCTGGAGAATACGGTATAATTCCACAAACATTTGCAGAAGATGGCGATCCAATGGATGCACTTGTACTTGTTTCCAATCCAACTTATCCTGGTGTTCTAATTGAATCACGTCCCATTGGAATGCTCAAGATGAAAGATGGTGGTGAAATGGATGACAAGATACTATGTGTCGCAAAAGATGATGTAAGATATGAAAACATACATGATATTTCTGATCTTGAAAAACATCTACCAAAAGAGATTGCACACTTTTTTGAAACATACAAGCAACTTGAGGGGAAAAAGGTGGAAATACTTGGATGGAAAAATGCGGTTAGTGCACAAAAGGCTGTACTAGATGGAATTAAACTATACAAAAAAACCTTCAAAAAGTAACTATCTTCTAGTTCTCTGATAAAAAAAATCTAACAAAAATTGTATTAACTAGTAATTGGTGATAAGATATTGTGAATGAAGGAGACATCGCTCCAGATTTTGAACTTCAGGCAAACGATGGCAACATGATAAAACTGGGCTCTTTTCAAGGCAAGAAAAATGTAGTTTTATGCTTTTACCCAAAGAATCACTTGTTTGCATGTCCCTCAAAAAGAGTATTTCAGATGGCACAGGCAACAATTGCTGCATATCCTAAGATAAAAGAACAGAATGCTGAGCTCTTTGCTATATCTATTGACACAGTGCTAGACCAGAAAAAATTTGTTGAAGAGTATGGTGTACCATACCTTCACTTGAGTGACACTACAAAGGCTACTTGCAAGGCTTATGCTGGATTGAATATTGCTGGGCTTGCAAAACGTTCTACTTTTATCATTGACAAAAATGGTAAAGTTTCAAAAATTTTCAGAGAGACCGGTCCAGAGAAACATGGTCAAGAAATAATTTTATCATTGCAGAACCTGAAATGAATTACATGTGTTCAGCGATAATTCAACTTTGAAATTTAATGGAATGGAGAATTAATTTAAAATTCTACAAGTTCTCTTTCAAATAGGGTGAATTTCTCTGATTTTGGATTTCCTTTTACGTCAAACCATCCAAGTTCTATGGTTACCTTCCTACCTGATATCTCATCTACTTTTATGCTCTCTGCTACTTTCAGAGCCTTTTGCAGTGATTTTTCATCCATATTTTTTTCAAACAAGACTGGTTTAATTTAGAGGTTGAGAGATACGTTGTCTCCTGAAATGCAGTCATTATGGTGGTACTGAAGATTTTTCATCGATCTATTTCATTTAGTGGTCAAAAAGCGTACTATCATTATATTTTTAAAGATGTGAGTTAAGACTTGATTTGTGCTAGATCTCGTAGCAAAGAAAATTTTCCTTACTAAAGGTAAAGGTGTACATCCTGACAGACTAACAAGTTTCGAGTATGCACTTCGAGATGCAGGAATTGCAGGAACAAATCTGGTTTTAATCTCTAGTATATTTCCACCTGGCTGTAAGGTAATCTCAAAAGCTGAAGGGTTGAAACTGATAAGACCTGGAAGTGTAACTTTTGCAATATATTCTAGACAAGAGAGTAATGAACCTCATAGGTTGATGGCTGCATCTGTTGGAATAGCCGAGCCAAAGGACAATACAAAATATGGTTATCTTTCAGAATACGTCTCCTTTGGAGAAACTGAAAAAGAAGCAGGTGATTATGCTGAAGATATTGCAGCACAAATGCTTGCATCATCACTTGGAATATCTTTTGATGTAAACAAGAGTTGGGATGAGAAAAGACAACAGTGGAAGATATCTGGACAAATTTACAAGACTCGAAACATAACCCAAAGCGCTGTGGGTGATGCAAAAGGTAATTGGACTACGGTATTTACAGCAGCCGTGTTAATTCTCTAAATTTTATCTTCTTTTCATGAATAGGTATACTGCAGCTCCACCTGCTGCAACTATGCCAATTAATGCGTAAATAGAATAATCAGTTGGAGCACTAGGTGTTGACGATGTTATTGTTGTATTGTCCTGGCCTGTTGCGGTATCATTTGGAACGCTACTGCCCAAAGTTATTGAAGCTTGGTCGTTTGTAATTGATGTAGTTTTTCCAAATAAGTATATGGCAGAAATCTGTTGTCCGTATTCTGGGTCTATTATCCAACCTGCCTTGGTCAAGTCTGCTGGAAACTTTTGACCGTCTTTGAATACTGTTGGTGCCAAATCTCCACCGTGGTTCTCTACTCCAACTGTCTTGTTTGATATTACTGTGACATCTAATATTGAATTCAAAGGAAAGAATCCTACGCTAAAGTAACTTGATCTTTCAAGACTGGTAACACCAAGTAGTTCCAATGGTTTGATTGTTGTAATTTGGGTCTTGATTGGAATTTGCTTGGAAACTTGGAGTTGGTAGAGTAGAGCATTTTGTGATGGTGTGATTGCAAATGTTACTGTGGAATTGGAATCTTGGGCTACTGTTTGTGCTGCATTGAAAAACCCACCGTCATCACGAATTTGTTTTGGTATCAAAATGGCAGTCAATCCATCAAACAAATATGAAGAATCTTGTCTTGACATTGTATATACTACTGATATCGTTCTATTTCCTGATACAATACCAGATGTCCCAAGAGCATTGTTTAGTTGTCCTTTTGGATTCACATACACGTTGTTAAATTGTGCATCTGTTGCAAATGCCTTGTTTATGTGGTCAATAAGGCCATCTCCAATCTGTTTTGCATCTGACTGGATGACTGTAATGTTGTAACTTTGAATAAGGGATGGTGAAACGATGTTTACTAAAATACATCCTTGGTCTTGAACTCCTTCAACACAATTTTGTGCATTTGTTATGATAACTGATGACACGCTAGTTGCATTCTGTATGCTTTGACTAAGGTCTGCTGGCACTCGCATTTCAACTGGACTTGTTGATGCTAATGTGATAAATGCAGTAGTTTTATTCTGTACTTTTTCATCAACTAGTATGTGTGCTGTTTCACGATATGACGCAAGCTGTGGTTGTTGTGCATACACTGAAACAAATGAAGTCATCAATAATGCGAAAATTATAGACAAGACAAGAAGGTTTTTCAATTATAGCAATTTTTTGAAATCTAACTATTAAGTTATTCTCTCAATTTTTCTATCTTGATTGCAAATCTCTGGAACGGTTCTTCCTTAAAGTGGCTCTTGCAGACAAGCATGGTCTGCTGTGGATCAGGTCCGCAATCATAAGTGATCAAATATGCTGGTTCTTTAGTACAACATCTTGGGTATTTCACTTGGCAAGTAATGGTCGTCATAAAATAAAATAGTTCTCGATCTAATCTCTAGGTTTAAATTATAATGTAAACATAATGTCACTGACATCGGTTCAAACCGTAGGGGAACATTGCCTGGCAGTTGGGGGCGCTTGACTGCCAGGCGCTTTTAATTAATTACTTTATGAAGTCTTTCTGTCTGGTTTTTGATGTATTCAAAACCTTCTTGCCAGAAACTCTCTGATGTAATGTCAATTCCGTGTTCCTTGAGAAGTTCTTCTGGCTTTTTAGAGCCTCCTGCAGCCAGGATGTCAATGTATGTTGAAGCGAATGATCTTCCTTCCTTTCTATATCTCTGGTATAGTGATAACGATAACAGATTGCCAAAAGAATAGGAATAGCAGTAAAATGGAGAATGGTAAAAGTGTGGAATGCATGTCCATTCTGTTCCAAAGTCTGGTGTTACATCCACCGAGTTTCCAAATTGGTCTTTTAATGTCTTCATGTACTCTGATGTGATGTCTTGAACCATGGCACCATTGCCAATTTTTTCATGTGCAGCTATCTCAAAGAGTGTAAAGTATGCTTGTCGTCCTACAGTGGCATACAAGTCATCCATGTGTTCTACCAGCAAAGACTGTTGTTCATTGTTTGAGGTCTGGTCTAGAATTTTATTAAATAATAACATCTCAGAAAATGTAGATGCTGTTTCTGCAAGTGGTAACGGGGCTTCTGCAATGAATATTGATTTTCCTGATGCAGCTACACTGTGTATTGCATGTCCAAGTTCATGTGCCAAAGTGAATACATCATTGGTTCTACCTTTGAAGTTTACTAGTACATACGGTGTTATTTTTGGAGATATGGTACTACAAAATGCACCGCTTCTTTTTCCGGGTCTTATGGTGGAATCTACATGTCTTTGGACAAATACTCTTTTTGCATACTCGCTTAATTGTGGACTGAAATCATTTAGTGTGTCAAGGACAAGTTTTACTGCCTTGTCATAGTTGTATTTTTTTTCTTCTCTTTTCTGGATTGGTGCATAGATGTCATATCTACGCAGTTTCTTCATTTTCAGGATGCGTGCCTTTAACAAAAAGAATTTACGAAACACGTCAGAGTTTTTCCTACAGACTGAAAGAAGAGCATTAACTGTCTTGTCATCTGTATCGTTTCCAATGTTTCTGACCGATATTGGGGATGAATATCCACGTATCTGAATACATTCGTCTTTCCAGTTTGAAACTATGTTTTGATAAATCTCTCCTAGAACGCCCTTGTTTTTGTCAAACTCTGATAATAGTGCCTTGTATGCAATCTCTCTTGTTTTTGGCTTGGGACTTCGAATGAGGACTGATAGTTCCTCTCTGTTGTATTTTTTTGGCTTGCCGTCAATTTTTACCTCAAAGATGAATGCATTTGTTATCTTGTCATAGATTTTGACAAGCGCAGAATGGCCTGTGACATCGAGTGTATTGATTATTCTCTCTTCTGGCTCTGTAAGGGAATATTTTGCAAGTAATCTTTTATATCTTAAAAATTCGTACAATTCTCCTGATGATTTCATCAGCCTTTGGGCATTTTTCTCATCAAGTTGTTTTTTCCACCATTGGTCGAAAAATAGAGTCTGATTTTCTAACTGTGCGCCTAACTTGCGCATCTTTGAAACCAATGATGTAGCCTTGTCTGACTGGGTGTCTGATGAATACTCTAATGATGCATAACCTGAAACTCTGCCAAATTGCTCTGTAATTTCCTCCAAAGTATGAAGCATGGCCATGAATTTTTTCTCAGATATTGTGGGCTTGAGTATTTTCTTGTTCTTTTCAAAGTTTTTGACGTCTTTTTGGATTGCCTCAAGTCGTTTGGTAAACTGGGGTGAGTCTGGATCCTTTACAAGTTCGCTTAAATCCCATTTTTCTTCTCGGAAAAGTTGCATCTGGTTCAAACTTGGGTTTCTTCTTAAAATACTATGTGGAAAGTACTGTCTTGGTTTTACAACGGTGTTTCATTTGTTGGTCCGATGATTGTTCTAAAAAAATTGTAGTAAATTATCAAATGTACAAATGATGCACACGTCTTAAATATTAAAAATACGTAATAGATGGCATGAGCATGACAGCATGGCATTGTTATAGATGTAACCTGACCTTCAAAGAAAAGTCACATGTTGTTATGCATAAAGAAA
>DATEZN010000017.1:0-7698 GCA_035255545.1 Nitrosotalea sp.
TGTCTACTAGAACTAGTCTTCCCTGTGGACCGTAGAATGGAAATCTATTGCCGTTTTGGCTTTCTGACATTTATGCTACTGCCTCCTTTTGCAAGTTTTGTATGGCTAAAATGTTGATGCCATTTCCAGAACCTGGATCTCTTTCCATTGCTGCAGATACTGCCCGTGATGCAATCTCACTTGCCTGCTTGTTTGTTATGTCTTTATTGTACAAGCTCTCAAGCACACCATATGCAATAGGTGAACCTGATCCAGAAGATGCAAAATCTTCTTCTGTAATTGCTCCGCTCATGTCTGCTGCAAAAACATGTGCACCGTCTCTATCTACTCCTGCAACCAGTAATTCTACATAGTATGGTTGATAGTTTCTAAGACCCGAATAGGTGATATTTGCAATCAATCGGGTGGCTTCTTTTATGGTCAAGGGGAATCCTCTCCTCAATTCTATGAGTCTTCGTTCTGCTTTTGTCACCTTGATGATGTGTTCTGCATCTGAGAGTTGACCTGCAATTGCAACAGCCAGTGTGTCATCTATCTTTGCAATTTTCTGCACTATCTTTGATCCGATGAAAAAGCCTTTGCTTGCTCTCTTATCTGATCCAAGCACTACTCCATCTTTTGTCTTGATTCCTACTATTGTTGTCATGATGTTAGTATAACATATGGGAATTAATTGACTAGGGATGGTGAAAACTAGTCACCCTGAACAAATGAATAGTATTTTATTAGTTGTTTTAACATGAATGGTGTCATGAAAGATATCAATGAAATAATGCCTAAAGTTCCAAACATGCGATGGGGTGCATTGACTAATGCATTTCCGACAAATGACAAAATAAAAGAAATGGATAAACTCTTTCCACATGACGGCAGATGGCATACTGTATTTGAGGAACCAGAACAGGTCTTCGTTGATGGCGTAAGAATATGGAAAAAAGATCCAAACAAATTGAGCTAAATTTTAATCTGAAATAAATCTCTGATTTGCAATTCCTATTATTCTCAATTTCGCATATACATTGATCGAATTGATTGTAAAATATGGCTCACCCCACCTTCTATAATGAACTAGTTTTTCATCTTCCATCATGTGTATTGCAATAACCTTTCCTATCTTTGGAATGTTGACTGGATGAAATGTTGCAAGTCTTTCTTTAGTTGTTCCATCTTGTTCTGTTTGCATGAATATAAAATCGGCGGCACCATACTCGTATAGCTCCATAACTGGAACAAACGGATTTGATGTTTCATCTACTACATGGTTTATCATGTAGCTGTTGAAATGATATCTAGCGTATTCTTCCATATGTTCTACCTCATTTCGATATGTCCAAGGCGAATCTCTATCAAAGACTATGTTGTATGTGTCTGGAATTTCATTTTTCTGACCCTTGATTGATGAATAAAGTGCGGCAAGACCAAATTTCTTGGCTTTTGCATTTGTCAGTCCAAATAATTCATGAAATACCGCGTAATTTCCAGTCTTTTTTGACTTGTCTATCGAATTCATCATGGGAACTCCCATGGCGGCGCAAAGAGATGTATGGTATGCTTCTGCAAATGGTCTAAAAGATTCAGTTGCTTTTTTCTTTAGTTTATTTAGATGGGATAATTTTCTCTCAAATTCTTCAATTGATTCGTATCCAAATGTCTTGGATTCATCAATTGCATCTATTCTATTCAAAGCCTGTTTTATCAACAACATAGTTTTTTCATCGATCTGGTATTTTTCTATTATATTTTCCAGCATGATGTCAGTTTCATTTGGCATGATTTGTTTTTGTATTCTGGCATAGAGTTAAATTTCCTTTGGGACTAATTACCCAATAATTGGCACAGCGCATAAAACAAGCAGATCCATATGGTCAGATCCTACAACTTGATGATGCTATTCGTTTTGTTGGTAGAATAAAAGATAGGAAACTGGTTACATTTGTTAGACAATCAAATGCGGCGCCATTACTTGATGAAGAACTAAGTAATATGGTACATTATCAGGCATCTGTCAAGGCATCTTGGGATGAAATGTTTAACGAAAAGCTGGGCAAGACTAACTGGATGATAACCTCTAAAGAAAAAGTAAAACTTATCACTTTGTTTCTTGACGATGGACTCTTGATACTGTCAACTGAGCCAGACTCAGAACATGATGATATTATTCAAAAAATAAAAAACCTAAACGTAAAATTATAGTTGGCTTAAAAATTACTTTGTAATGATTGGATAATTTTTATCAGCTGATGTTATGAAAACTAAGCTTTTCTATTGAAAGAGTTCTATATCTGTTAATGTCTATATCATAACTGAAAGTTAGGTCAATATGTAATTCACATAACATGTGTCTCTTAGTCAGCATTTTGACCAGTAAGTTACTTTCTTGGAGGGGTCCTACCAAAGAAACCTCTCCAATTTTTTTTATTTTGGATGATGTTAAAGCCTTTTTGATTCTCAGTACTCATGCATGATGACTCTCTAGTTTTGTATCTGGGTTTGTTATGGTGATAACCACTGTTTCTTTTTACCATACTCTGTAAGTGTATGATATATGCGATTAAACGACTCTTGTTGCATGTTTTCTTGTTCAATTGTTCTTTGAATGATGGTTTCTAGCCTGATTTGTTTCTCACGAATCATTTTCATTATTTCATCAAACATTTGTTTTATTAGTTCAGATTCTACGTCTTCTGGTTCTTTAGACATGTTATTCAACTATATTGAAAAAACTTAAGGATTATTTAATTGAGATACATTTGGGATACATGAGCGCTAATACAATAAAAAAGGCCAAGGCACTTGCAAAAAATGGTGTAGTCATGATTGACAATGACTTGTACCAAGTAAAATCTTCAAGTGATATTTCAAAGTCATACATGGTGACATCAGACAGCTGTGACTGTGAAGGGTTTAAGAATTTCTACAAGTTTCATCATGGAAAAGGATTGAAGGCAAATTGCTCCCACTTGGAAGCTGTACGAATTTTTAAAGATACATCAGATGAAAAACAAAATTCTAAAACCAAATGAATTGCAACAAATGATGCTGACATGGTATCACACGGCACCTTTGTATAAAATCATATACTCGTCTGGCCTATCTCGCTCTTTTTTTGCTTGTAGTGCGTCTTGATATCTTTCATAATGCGCAATAAAGTAAAGCCTCCTTCCAAATGATTCAAAGTAATCAATTCCACACAAGTCAAATCCTGATTCTGGTGTAAGTGTATTTTTTTCCTCTTCTGTTATGTCAGAACTCATTGACTAGTAAATTGTTATGTGCTATTTCAAACTACTTGAAAATTAGTTTTTCTTGGAATCTGAATGTAGTATTACTACAGACTTGTTCATTAATTCTTTGATGGGAATCACAATACTTTCATTTTTTTCGTTGGTTACTATTATGTGAAACATCTCTGATGATGTGATGGTTCCAGATATATCGCCTATTCTGATTACCTGACCAATTTTGTATATTGAACGGTGTCCTGATGTTCCTGCTATTGCCGTTGGCAAAATGTCCTTTAGCGTAAATCCTAAACCAATTGCTATTGCAGTACCTATTGCAATTGCTATGCTCCATGAAAATGCTGAAACAAGTGTCGGTATGACTGTCTGTCCTACACCAATTTGAGTAAGACCTATTGCAAAAACTATGCTGTATATGACTACCTTGACTCCAATTCCGATGTATTTACTTCCACCATAATTATGTGTGACAAGTTCATGATTTATCCACTTGATAACATAATTTGCTATGATGGAGCCAATAATTACAATCATGACAAATGCAAGTACGTTGGGTATCCAAAGCCACAATGATGTAAGGGCACTTGTAAGCTGCTGCAGTTGTAATTCATTTATCGCAGCTACTATGAAAAACAAGTAAACAAACCACTTGACAGTTGCAGCAATCAAGTGTGCCGAGTCGATTTTGCCGATTGTCTCTTCAATAACTCTAGATTCTGAAATGCTCTGAAGATTTGCTTTATTTAGGATCTTTTTTGTTGTTTTTTCTATTATACGTGCTACGATTTTTCCTACTACTAGGCCTATTATCAACAAGACTGCCGCGGCAATTATCTTTGGTGCAGATGTTGCAATTTCGGTTGCAAATGCTTGTAATGCCTCTGTTTCAGGGCTGTAGAACTGGTTTGTAATGGAGGATGTATCTTGGGCATATGCAATTCCTATGCTGGATGATGCCAAAAATGTTGTCAACAAAATAATATGTCTGAAGTTTTTAATCAAGTTACACATGACCAAATATCTGGCACAGATATACGTATTGATAAGCTAATCTTATGACAATTCAGCTATGCTGTTTAATTTTGTATGATTCTAGTTTAAGATGATATCTTTGAGCTCTTCTGGTTCTTCTATAACGTGATCAGGATGGGATTTTAGCAAAGCATTTTTGGTGTTGTATCCCCATGCTACTCCTATTACTCTAATTCCGGCCTTTTTGGCTGCCTCTACATCTCTTATCTCATCACCTACGTAGATTGGATCTTCATGTGGGATGGTTTTCTCTTTCATCATTTTTTTCAATAGTCTACTTTTGCCAAAGACTGCTCTTCCTGAATAGACAAAATCAAATAGTTCTAGATCATTTTTCTTCAAAAACTCTATTACATTTTCTCTAGAATTTGTAGTCAATATTCCCAAGACACATCCGTTTTCTTTAAGATACACAAGCGTTTCTCTTATGTCAACTGCTGTCTTTAGATTGATGATCTCTTTATTCATCTCAAATCTTATTTTTCTTGCCACAATTGGAAGTTTGAATATTGATATTCCAAGATGCTTTAAGACTGCACTTGGTTTTTTCTCTCGTAGTTTTGGCAAGTCGCTGAGTGGAATTTTTTTGTATCCGTAATGGTCTGCAAACTTGTTTGCAATTCTTATGACTACTGATAGTGTATCTGCTATTGTACCATCAAAATCAAAGATTATAGTATGCATTGGATTTTTGCAAGAAACTGCCGTTAAAGATTGTTGTGGATTATGTTTTCATTATTTATTGACTTTGAAACTATGTATTGTTATTGACTTGTGGACATGTATCAAGAACAACGGCGGTGTATTTTTGATATCCATGGTATTTTTTTCTGATCGCACAAATTTCGTCTGTATTTGATTTAATTGGTATTGACCAGTAATTGTGCTCAAACATTCTAAAAATATAATATCGACAGATTTTAACCCTTGATAATGAAATCTTCCCTTCTGGATGAGGCATACGAGCTATGCGAAGAAGGCAAGTATGCCTTGGCACTAGAGTTCTATGATCTGATTTTATTCAAGGAGCCACGAAATATTACCGCCTTGATAAACAAGGGAGTTACGCTACAAACACTTGGAAAACACTCCAAAGCGATAAAGTGTTATGATGAGGCGCTGGCGATTGAAAAAAATAATTTAGATGCTCTTGTAAACAAAGGTTCTGTTTTGCATACACTTGGAAAATTTCATGATGCAATAGACTGTTATGATGATGCACTAAAGATTCAACCAAAATATGCCTTGGCAATAGCATACAAGGGTCTTTCATTGGGAGAGCTTGGTTTACTAAAAGATGCGATAAAATATTTTAACGCTGCTCTAAAGATTGACAAAAAGTTTGACTTGGCATTAAATAACAAAACAATTGCACTGGAGCTTTTAAAAAATAACACTAAATTAAAACCAAAACTTCTCAAAAAAACTAGTACAATGAAATAAAATTTGCTTAAACTTGTTGCATTTGTGCTTGTTGAACAAACTTGTCAAATCCAAATTGTAATGCATCCGAGACTGAACTGTCTGGAACGAAATTGATCATCCATGCTAAAAACCCCGATGTCTTTACATCTAAAGAAATATTTGTAATTGTTCCTCCGTCTTTTTGACCATGAAATCCCCATGTCTTTTCTAAACTGGTGGTCATGATAGTTCCCTTGAGATCTCCTGAAACTACATCAACTACATAATTTCCATTTGAATCAGTCTTGCATATTGCTTGGGTGTCAAAAAATATGCCGTTTATTCCTGCATTGATGTCAACAAGTCTTGTATTATTATCTAGTATTTTGACATATTTTACATTGTCAGGAAATATTTTGGGATATTGTGATACATCTGATATTGTATTGAGTAAAGATTCTTCTTTTACGTCCGAAACCTTTTGTATCGTGATCATTCTGTCAGCGTAGGATGATGGGAATGAAAATACTGTACATACTAATACAATTATGAAAAGAACTAACTGCAATGATCTTCTATCATGTTCTTGCATGACTTGTCACTATGTCTGAGACTTTGATGATCTTACGTGTCTTTGATATGACCATGGTGTAATATTTGACTTGTTAGTATATAACTATTGGTATACCAATCATTTGTATACCAGTATATGATATAGATATCATGCGTAAACTTGACCTAAGTGATAGCATTGGAACATTGATTGCACTTGGGGCAAAATCGCAGGAACGGCTTGCAGAAATGGAGATGAAAAAACAACTAGGATTAACTCCTGCACAATGGAAGGTTATTCTAGTCCTCAATATTGTTGATGGACCTACACAAAAAGAGATTGCAGAAAAAATTAATGTTGATGGAAGTACACTTGTACCTGTGATAGATAAAATGGTAAAAAATGGTTTGGTGAAAAGAGTGGCAGATTCTAAGGATAGGAGAAATAATAGGATATTTCTTACAAAAAAAGCTGAATCAACGGTGGATTCTATAATTGTTATAATTCTACAGCTTCGAAAAATGATTTATCGTGGCATATCTGAAGATGACATTAACACAACTAAGGCTGTCCTAAAATCTTTAATTGCAAATTCTGATTCTATAACAAGTGAAATCAGATCCGCATCTGGGAAGAGTGCTTCATGAATAAATCAAACCTGAAAGGATTTTTCATTGTCTTACTTTTGTTACCAATGTATCTTTCTTATGCCGAACCTGCAACACCTGGAACTGTTCTAACTTTTTATGTGACTGATTCTAACTTGTCAACTGATCATCGTGCAGTGATGACAATATCGACATCTGGACTTGTTGATTTTACAATAAACGGAGTTTCAATATCTGGACCTGATGAAATGGTGGAAACTGGAATAGATACGGGAGTTTTTCAACTAGAACTTACATTGCCTGACTCTGTAGGTGGAAAATCTCTACAAAATGGTGATGTTGTACTGATGACATATCATCAGAGAGCTGATAATTCTGGAAATCCTACTGATGTGACACAATCTGTAGTTCTATCAAGTGCACCTCCAAGTCCTGTTGAAAGCTCTTCGCCCAATGTTAGAATTGGACAATATTTCAAACTGGACATATATGCTCCAAATTATAATCTTGATTCGCAGACCCCTGATGATATTCCACTTAGCATGATTGAAGTCCATCTTGGTGGGGCTCAAACTACATTATCTGATAGTGCATTTGATGTCAATCCGTATACTATGAGGGAGACTGGGCCTAATACTGATACATTTGAAGTAAATGTCAAGATACCAAAATCAATTGCGGGATTTCCTGTAGAGATGGGTTCTACGATAGAATTTCGATTCGATGATCCAAACATGCCTTCAAGTGTATTTGTAACAGTAGGTGGAGGATCGTATAGTGCACCTGCTTACAACTCTGGTTCAAGTGGAGTACCCAATTCAAGCTCTGATTCCAGTGTATCTACTTCTGGTTCTAATGC
>DATEZN010000018.1:0-4349 GCA_035255545.1 Nitrosotalea sp.
ACCCAGCGCATTTGAAAAGGTCCAGAAAGCAAGCAAGTTAGCCATTGAGATAGTTAAAGAATCCATTGAAAAAAAATATGAAACAGATTGGCTTGAAAAAAAGGTACCAGAAATAATCAAAATTCTAGAAATTGATCCACTCTTAACCATTCCAATATCAATACCCAAAATCAGTTCAGGAATGGCACTTTCAGATCAGGAATTTATGAAGACTTTGAACAAGATTGCAAAATATCGTGAAAATGATTTTGGTGAACTAGATCCACACAAAATTACAGAAGGTAAGGATGTCTTTGAAGAATTCAAGGTTTTACTAGAAGAATCAAAGAGAACAGAGAACAAAGGACTAAACAACGAGGTGATAGGAGTAAACATTCCCACTGCAACAAATGTAGACGAGACAAAAATTGTTGATACAGATTTAATAAATCACCTAAAAGCAAAATTCAAAGAATGGAAATCAGGCTGGAAAGAAGAGCATGTTTTCACAGGAGATGAATTTGATGAAGAATCATACATGGAAGGCCACAAGCCCTTTCTGTCAGATAGAAAAATTGCAATCAAGACCAAGATTGTGATACTTCTTGATCATTCATCCAGCATAGCAAACCAAGAGATACAATACAAAAAAGCAACACTTGCTTTGTGTGAAGTCTTGGAATATTTGAAAGTAAAATTTTCTGTATATGCATTTAACACAGAACAAAAACAAGTTATTTGTTGGTTGATAAAACCAGAAAATTTAAAATGGAATAATATTTCTGCCAAGAGACTTGTAAAAATAAAAGCAAATGGTAGTACTCCATTAGCAGAAGTTTACAACATGTTACTACCATCTCTTCGGTCAAAAAAACCAGATATATTTTTAACACTAACAGATGGTGAACCGTCAGATCCTGATGCAGTTCGTTCTATAATGAGAGATTTCAAATCAATTGGAATAAAGATGGTTGCAATAGGTTGTGGACCAGATACAGAAGATGCAATAATGATTGCAAACAATCTCAGAAGACTAGGTTACGAACGCACTCTTGCTGTAAGCAGATTAAGTGACATCCCAAAAAGAGTTTTGAATGTACTAGGAACTAGTTGAAATGAAATGTCTATCAGTATCGCAACCTTATGCTGATTTGATAACTAGCGGTAAAAAAACAATAGAGTTGAGAACATGGAATACAAAGTTTAGAGGTGAATTTTTGATTCATGCACCAATCAAAATCAAAGACAGTGCATGCGAGAAACTAGGTATTGACAAGTCTAGTCTTAGAACAGGAGTAATAATAGGAAAAGCTGAAATTTATGATGTAAAATCATACGAGTCCATAAAGGCGCTCAAGAATGACCATAACAAACATTTTGCAACCGAAGAATTTCTACGTCATAAATATGGATTTCTTCTTAGAAAACCACAGGCTCTTAGAGTTCCAATTCCATACAAGGGTAGTTTAGGGTTTTTTGAAGTTAAGATGCGTGCAGGATTACCATCAAACAATGACATCAAGTCAGAATTATTTGATGAAGAATACAGATACCAATGGATAGGAAAACACTAGAGTAAAATAAAGAAATCAGATTTTGATATTGGGGTTTTCTTTCTTGAGTTTTTCCCAGTCTGAAAGAAAGTTTTTCAGACCAATGTCTGTTAAAGGATGTTTTAACATTTTTCCGAGTATATCCGGAGGCAATGTTACCACATCTGCTCCAATTTTTGCAGCTTCTACTACATGCATTGGATGCCTTACACTTGCAACAAGAATTTGTGTATTAAATTTGTAATTGTCAAAGACTTGGCGTATCTCTTTGATAAGGTTCATACCATCTTGTCCATGGTCATCAAGTCTCCCGATAAACGGACTCACATATTTTGCACCAGCTTTTGCTGCCAATATTGCCTGATTTACAGAAAAACAAAGTGTGACATTTACTGGAATATTCTCAGATGTCAAGATCTTACAAGCTTTTAGACCATCAGGGGTTAGAGGACACTTTACTATCACATTGTTACCATATTTTCTAAGTCGTCGACCTTCCTCTAGCATTCCATTGGTTTCTAAGCTCAATACTTCCAAGCTAACATCGCCTTTGATAATTTGAACAATTTCCTCCATAACTTTTTGAGGATCTCCTCCCTCCTTTGCCATTAGAGATGGATTTGTAGTGATTCCATCTACAAGACCCATATCGTTGTACATCTTTATTGCTGAAATATTAGCAGTATCCAGAAATATCTTCATCTGGTTTGACTCCGAATAGACTTAACGGCATTAGATATATGAATTGATGTAATACCATGTTTTTCAAGTAAGAGTGGAATTTCACCATCTCTTGCAGATTCGCCAAACTGATCCTTTGCCCCTATACGTTTTACAAGAACAGGATATGTTTCAGAGACTGTCTCTGCAACTGCAGAACCAAATCCTGCTAATACATTATGTTCCTCACATGTGACTATTCCTCCTGTCTCACGGGCTGCCTTTTCTAAAATTGCAGAGTCAATGGGTTTGATTGAAAACATATCAATGACTCTACATGAAATTCCCTCTTGTTTTAAAGAATCTGCAGCTTCAAGAGCAATACTAACAGTTATTCCGCATGCAACAATAGTACAATCAGATCCATCTCGTAGAACAATTCCTTTACCTATCTGAAAGTCTTGTTCTTTTGAATGAATTACAGGCGTTTTTGATCTTGCCAGTCTCATGTAACATGGACCATAAACTTGTGCAAAAAGTCGAGTGAGTTTTTCTACAGCTATAGTATCAGCAGGAACAAAGACCTTGAGATTTGGAATGACTCGCATTATTGCAATATCTTCAATCTGTTGATGAGAGCCTCCATCAGGACCTACGCTGAGACCTCCATGAGATACAACCATTTTCACATTTAGTCCATTTTTACCATTTCTTGAAGGATATGCTATTGCATTACGTATCTGGTCAACACACCTACCAGGAAGAAATGCAGCATAAGTGCTCGCAAATGGAATTTTACCCTCATTTGCAAGACCTGCAGCTATAGTAACCAAGTTAGCTTCAGCAATGCCAACATTGAAAAATCTATTTGGGAATTTTTTTCCAAATGGTTTTGTTTTTAATGAATCCGTAGTGTCCGCACCAACTACTACGATGTTAGGATTTTCTTCTCCTAATTTGATTAGTGTATCACCATAAACAGTTCTCATATCAGCAAATTCTGTCATACAAAACCTGCCTCCTGTGCTATCTGTAAAAGTTCAGTCTTCTTTTTACCTACCTCATGTAGATCTATCCATTTTTTTACAAGATCACTGCCTCCAAGGCTGTGAGCTTTGTTAATCAAGAGTTTTCTTCTTGCATGCATTAGCTTCTTTCTAAATTCAATAATTGTGGATCGAACATCTTTTTGTCCTATTATTGCGCTTCCGCCTACAAATACTCTAGCACCATCCAAGAAACATGATTCTATATTTGTCAAATCCACTCCTCCGTCTGCCTCAATTAGACCCTCAAATTTTTGTTCAGACAGGAACTTGCCTATTCGTTGTGTCTTTTCATGTGTAGATTCAATATATTTTTGTCCGGATTTGCCTGGGATCACTGACATTATTATTAGCTGATCCAAGTCTTGGATAAATTTCTCAGACCACTGAGGTAGTTCCGTATCAGGATTGATTGCAAGTCCTACACTTACAGAATTTGAGCGCAGAATATCATGAATTTCCCCAAAACTTGATTCGTCACAAACTTCAGCATGTACTGTAATTATGTCTGATCCTGCATCAACATAGTTCTTCACATGTTTTATTGGTTCTGTGATCATAAGATGAGTATCAAAAGGAATTGGAGTGATGGGTCGTAGTTGTTTTATTTTTTCATGATCAAATGTCTTATTTGGTACAAATACACCATCCATCACATCAAGGTGAATAAAATCCGCTCTTGCAAGAGATGCTCTCTTGACTTCGTTTTCCAAATTTGTCATATCCCCTGCAATTATAGATGGAGATATCAAAAATTGGCAATCTAATTCCAGATCAATTATTGGAGACATTTGTGGATTTGGTGCAACGCCATGCCATTTGGGATTATCTTCCATGTGTTCTACAGATTTACCCTTTATGGTACGAGATATGATAATTGATGGGGCTCCTTTTGTTTGCAATGCAGAATTTACTGCCTTGGAAATTTGTTCTATACGATGACCATCTATTTCCAAGACATTCCATCCAAAAGATCTCCATTTATCGCCCACTTTCCACCTTGCAGCATTTTTCCACATCTCAGAAATATCATCACCGACAAGCTCTTCATCCAGAGGCATTACTTTTTCGGTATAATCGTCTTGTTGAAAGAAGTTTCTATCCAAGAAAA
>DATEZN010000019.1:0-5888 GCA_035255545.1 Nitrosotalea sp.
CAGGATTTTTGATTCCTAATGGTTTTGTTACCTCTGGTCTGAACATACCCATTCCAAACAACTCGACCCATTTTCCAAGCTTCTCATTGTATATCATGGATTGTAATGATGGTTCAGTATACGGGAAAAATGTAGGCCAGAATTTTATCTTCTTTATTCCCATCTTGTGATAGAATTCTGTCTGCAGCCCCATTAGATTTCGTAGTGTGACATTTTTGCCTGTTACAACTCCTTCAACCTGATGAAATTCTGCCAAGTGTTTGTAACTTAGTTTTTCATTTCGAAATACCTTACCTATTGAAAATAGTCTTGCCTCATCGTATTTTTGATCCGCAAGAGCACGAATTGTTACACAGGTAGTATGTGTTCGAAGAACAAGCCTTTTTGCTTCTTGGTTTTGCCATTCATAATTCCATCCTCTCTTGTGTTCTTGTGAGATTTTCTTTATCTGGTCAGGTTTTGCAACTGTACCTGCAGTAAGATCTTTTAGGTAAAATGTATCCTGCATTTCTCTTGCAGGATGATCCTGTGGTGTAAAGAGAGCATCAAAGTTCCAAAAGCTAGATTGGATATTATCTCCAATTATTTCAGAAAATCCCAGTCCAACAAATATCTCGCGCACTTCATCTATAACATCTCGTAACGGATGACTACGTGCAGCAAATACAGTTGGAGCAGAGGCTTGTACATCTATTGCCCTTGCAACTTTGACTTCAGAATCAGATACAGTCTCGGAGATACTTGTAAAATCAATTTCGTCGGGTACAGTTTTGGATGTCTCCAGTCCTTGTTCGGTAAGACCAACCAGAACAGACTTTTTTGAAGATATTGCAACAAACTCGGGTCTTTTTTTCAAAGACTCTAATGCATCCTTGTCTTCGAATTCATCTGCAGATACTCCTGCAGGAGTTTTAGATATGATTTTGATAATTTTCTCTTCAGAGGTAACATCATGATATCCCTTTAGCATGATTCTATTCTCGTGAATTTCAATCCAACCATTCTTCTTTGCATTTGCAATAGCAGGACCAAATTCATTTTTTAAATAATTTTTTGCACTATCAAGTTCGCAAGAATATCCATCTAGTGATTTTAGATGATTTACTAGTTGTCGTTCTGGCAATCCCTTTTCAAGTGCCTCACTGCCTCTCTTGCCTAGTATTACAACAGTCTTCTCGGATTCAGTGACACTAGCTAGATTTTTGAACTTGAGCCATTCAATGCCACGTCTTATCTGGTCTAGAGAAAGTTTTGTTATATCAGCAAGCTCCTCTGGTGTCAGGTTTTTCTTTTCGGCCAGAGTCTTGAGAATTTTTTGTTCAATTGGATGCAGAACTTGAGACATTATCACAAAAAGCCAAAAAGACTTTTTAAACCTTAACCTAACTGAATCGTGAATGTCATCTGAAGAGTTTACAGTAACTCCTTGGAGCGTAGAAGGGGATATTGACTATGATAAACTCATGCAGAAGTTTGGCACTGAGAAAATTTCCCCAGAATTAGAAGCACGCATAGAAAAAATAACTGGCGAAGTGCATCCAATGTTAAAGTTGGGCTATTTTTTCAGCCACAGAGATTTGGACAAGATTTTAACAGAATATGAAAAAGGAAACAAGTTTTATCTTTATACCGGAAGAGGCCCATCTGGAAAAATTCACATGGGACATCTTTTACCATGGATTTTTACAAAATATCTTCAAGAAAAATTTGATGTCAATTTGATATTTCAATTGACTGATGATGAAAAATTTCTTTACAGCGATGGAAAAACAATGGATGATGTATCAAAGTTTACACAGGAAAACATTCTAGATATAATTGCAGTTGGATTTGATCCAAAAAAGACAAAGATCCTAATTGATACTAGAGACATCAAGAGAATTTACCCCATCTCACTTGAGATAGCAAAAAGAATTACCTATTCTACGGTCAAGGCAGTTTTCGGATTTGAAAATTCTACAAACATTGGCATGATTGGATTTCCGCCAATACAAGCAGCCCCGTGTTTTTTACCATCAATAATTGAAGGACGTCCAACCCCTGTTCTCATACCTGCAGCAATAGACCAGGATCCTTATTGGAGAGTAACAAGAGACATTGCTGAAAAGATGGGATATCCAAAACCTGCCCAGATCCATTCCAAGTTTTTGCCAGGACTTGGGATGCAAGGAAAAATGTCTTCTTCAATTCCAGAGACTGCAATATTTACTACAGATGATGATAAAACAATAGACAAAAAGATCTCAAGTACATTCACTGGTGGCCAGCCCACTGTTGAGCTTCAACGAAAACTTGGTGCAAACTTTAGCATA
This sequence comes from Nitrosotalea sp., assembly GCA_035255545.1. GTDB lineage: Archaea > Thermoproteota > Nitrososphaeria > Nitrososphaerales > Nitrosopumilaceae > Nitrosotalea. The sequence goes on from DATEZN010000019.1 coordinate 2,313, forward strand.
TGTCCAGTATTTTGGTATCTAAGATATTTCTTTGATACCGAAAAGGAATCTGATGAGAGGGCAAGAAAGTGCAAGAGTGGGCAGTTACTATGTGGAGAATGCAAGGGCAACCTAAAAGATGCTACCAAGCCTTTCTTGACAGAATTCAAGAAACAAAGAGAAAAAGCAAAAGATCAAGTAGACAAGTTCATGTTTGACTAGAATGAAAATAGATATCACATGTGCAGATAGTTATGAAGCACAAAAACTTGGTAGTTTGATATACATAAGAGAGGACAAGGAAGTTTTCATCAATGGAATTTTAGAGATAATTGAAAACGAGATAGTGATATCTCTAAAAGACAAATCTGCACACAGTATACTTTTTAAAGATAAATTACAGGCAGAATCTTTTGCAGATTTCATCCAGTCTGTAATTGATGGCGTAAATAAAATTAAAGAGACTAGAATTCACGAAGACATTGTTGAAATAACAAAAGAATGATTTTAGACAAGAGACTTGTCCATTTCTTGACCTACTAGTTCCTGTACCTTGAGAAAATATAGCTGAGTTGTATATGGCATGTCATCGAGATTATTTGATATTGCCATCATGAGATAGCGAACGGCTCGTTTTGATATGTCGAGATTAAATTTCAGATAAAGAATTGGATCTTGTTTTACACCAATTTTATCCACAAGCCACGGCGGAGCCATTTCTTTTGCTTCTCCAATTACTTTATTGTACCAAAGAGCGATATTTTCAGGATCAAGGCCTTCCTTTAGACCTGTGATATCAGAAGACATTTTGTTAAACATCCTATCTGTTAATTCTTTCAATGTCTTACTAGACATTTTAGAGTTTTAGGGAACCTACTCAAAGATTGAAAAGTTGTTTGTCAAAGTATATTTCCGTCAGCATCAATCTCAGAGTTTTTTATTCGTGTTGTAGATATACGAGTACCATCCTTGGCAAGAGCCATTGGGACAACAATCACTGTAACGGGGGGAGAATGTCTTTCTGCCCGTAGCTTGTTCAGATCGTTGCCTTTTGATGAAGTCTCTTCACTTACCACCAATGCTTCTACCTCTTGCTCCAAGACTGCAGGACCAAAATCATTGTCAAGTTTGCTTATAGCATACTTGGAGTTTGGAAAATTTTCTTTTATCGTATTCTCTAATGCTTGATATCGTTTAGAGTAATCATGGATAGGAGTTTTTCCTTTTTTTCTTGCAAGCTCGTCACTGGTTAGACCAATGATGACTTTGGAAGAGATTGAAAATCCATTTCTTAAGAGTTCTAAATGTCCTTTATGAATAATATCAAATGTACCACCCAAAGCCACAAGTTTGAATCTAGTCATGATTTTGTATTTACGGTCTTGTCATTTAACAAGTACTACATTGATTGACGGTACTGATGAAGAGAGTGGAACAGAATCATAATTCCACACATATGTCTCAACAAAATAGGATCCTGCCAAATTTGGTTTCCAGTCTACTGATACAGTTTGATCTCCTGCACCAAGAAACAGTCCCTCTGATTTTCCTATGAATGCTACTTGTCCATTGAATTGTTTTACCTGAACATAATAGACAAACGACTGGGTAGAATTGAGAAGATATATTGCATCACTTGTTATTTTTACAGACGCATTTACTGGAACCGTAGAATACGAGATGCCATTAGGATTAGTTACCGTAGTATTACTTACAATTACAGGCAGTGTAATCTGGACACCATTTACAGGAATTGGTTTTGATTGATAATTATCAGATTCTGCAATTATTATGTAAGACTGTGCTCTAGTATTGAAATCAGAAGTAATACTGAATTGAGAATTTGTTCCAGGACCAATAGAGATTGGATCAGATACTCCTATTGCAACTACTCGTTGAAATGCATCATAGGATATCAAGTAGAGTTTTGTATTTGCAGATTGTTGTGCTCCACTATTTGTTATATTACCAGAAATGAGTAATGTATCAGAGATTTGAAGAGGACCGGGAGAGACTTGCAAGACTTGCTGCTTTGTAGATGATGACTGGAATCCTGCAACTTTTACTTGGACTTGAACAATAGATGGATCCGCTTTTGTAGAGGATATCATGAAAGGAGCTTTTCCTCCAGGCTGGATTACCTGTAATAGAGTTGTTCCAGTTTTGTATTCGACCTGGTTTGAGTTACTATCCATGAATGTAACTCCAATTGTAACTGCATTGACAGGAGAATTGAGATCATTTTGAATCTCACCGTATACCACAGTAGTACCATCACTTGCCTTGTTAGAATATTCTGTCTGGAGCACTTCAACACCAAGACTTGTTGAAGGCGGAAGATCATCAGCCCAAGCAAGATTTGTTGTAAGTAATACCATAATCAAAAAACTTGAAAGTAGGACGGTTTTCATGATAATAGTTCCAAAAGGGGATTAATCACATACAGCATATCATAATCTACACAACATAGTTTAGAAGGTTCTACTAAACTTGGGTTAGAAGATAAAAATTATAAAAAGAAGATAAAGATTTGGTTAATCTACTTGTGTTTCTTTGCGGTAATTACACACCAGTAAATGAATCCTGGTATCAATCCTACCATCAATGGTATGTATACGCCCGCTTGACTCCAATCTTGCATATCTAAATTACCTAACCACCAAAAAACTTACATAGTATTTAAATCCATCTTTCAGACGCCGCATTTTATCCAGATCGCTCAAGTTCTTCAATGAATTCATGGCTCTTTAAATAAAACTTGAGCGCGATTTGTTATCAAGACTTGGAGATAATAATTGAACCGTGGAATCAACTTGTAATTCACGAGGTACTAGAATTAAAATTTGAGGATTGGCTAACTCAGATAATTGCCAGTGCAAGGTCAGCAGGAGGCGGCATACCCACCATTTTCTGGGCAAGCGGAGTATCATTTCATTTCGCAACATTTCCTGATACAGATGCCATAGTGCAAGAGAAACTCAAAGGCAGAATCCATTATTCATCAGTCACATTTGCCATAAAAGAAAAATTCGAAAGACAGATCAACCGCGAAGGAGGAACTGTCAATTTTACAGATGTCGGCCATAACGAGATATTTAGTAAATTGACAGAAAAATTAAGATCCCAGTCAAAGTTTCAAAATACTCACTAGGGTTTTCTTGATTTATTATAAACCAAGAATCCACCTACGCCACAAAGTGCAGTACCTATTATTTGGTAAAGATACGGAGTATCAGACCAGAATGGAAAAATGAATATTCCAGCAGTGATCATACCAAGATAGACAAGCATAGTTTGATCTATATCAAATGGCATCAATAGTTGCTCCTTTTTTCCATAGTATAAAGAATTCTAATAGAGCATTTTGTAGATAATTGAAGAAAATCAATCTGCGAGAATCAGAATAATTTCTTTAATTTTTTCATCACCAGTGTACATCAAACACAAAAACCGCGCATCCGGTACAGATAACCTTGTTACTGCACAAAGTGCCACAATTCTTTATATTCACTTTGAGCAAGTAATGCCATGAATACACACGACCTGATCAGACACAAAGGTCTGCTTGCGATAATACTCGGTGTAGCAGTAATTGCT
>DATEZN010000020.1:0-7737 GCA_035255545.1 Nitrosotalea sp.
GACATCTATGGACCTGCAGAGCAATATTTTGGAGACTTTAGAAAAAGACTAGAAAAACAACAAGGGAAAGATGCAATAGAAAAAATTCAAGCACTTACAAAATTTGTACCAAATCCAGGACCTATGACTAGCTCAATAGTCAGACACTATATTGAAAAATCAATCAATAGGATGAATGTCAAATCAATTGATGTCCTCCAGTTTCACTGGTGGGATTATAGCGATACCAGATACATTGATGCATTACACCATCTCTCAAAGCTATGTGATGAAGAAAAGATACGACATGTTGGATTGACAAATTTTGATACTGGTACAACAGAATTGATATTGGAACAAGGATTCAAACTTGTATCTAATCAAGTGCAATATTCTATCATTGATCAACGACCTCAGATCAAGATGGCTCCATTTTGTCAGAAACATGGGATGCACCTTCTCACATATGGGACTCTTTGTGGAGGATTTTTATCAAACAATTATCTTGGAAAATTAGAACCAAAAAGATCAGACCTGAACACGTATAGTTTACAAAAATACAAAAATATGATTGATCAATGGGGTGGTTGGAATTTGTTTCAAGAACTCTTACACACATTAAATGAAATTGCATTAAAATATGATTCCAGTATTGCAAATGTTGCTACTCGATACATATTAGACAAGCCTGCTGTGGCTGGCGCGATAATCGGAACCAGACTTGGAATCTCTGATAATAGATCTGACAATTTGAAAGTGTTTTCGTTACAACTAGACAATGATGATGACCGTAAAATAAAATCAGTCACATCTAGATCAAAAGATCTTTTTGCGATAATAGGCGATTGTGGCGACGAATACCGATAACACTACCATTTTCTTAATATTGGTAAGGGTATTTCATCTGACTTGTGAAAGCTCTAGTCTATGAAGAATATGCGCCTGATGATGATTATAAGAAAATACTCAAGATAATGGATGTACCTGAACCCAAACCAAAACCTAACGAGGTAGTCTTCAAAGTAATAGTCGCAGGATTAAACCATGATGATATCTGGGGTATGCGTGGAAAACCAATACTGATACCAATGCCACATATTTCAGGAACTGATGCAGCAGGCCAAGTTGTTGCAGTGGGCGAAGATGTTTCAACAATTAAAGTTGGAGACAGGGTTGTATCACATGGTAATCTTTCGTGTAGAGTGTGCATGGCATGCACTGAAGGCCGTGAGTATGATTGTAGGTATAGAAAAATTTGGGGTTTTCAAACAGGTCCTCTCTGGGGTGGGTATTGTGAATATGCACACCTACCTGAGGTGAATGTCGTGAAAATTCCAGAAAATGTGTCATACGAGGATGCTGCGGCTGCTTCTATGACAATGACGACATCTTGGCACATGCTTGTGGGACGAGCAAAAATCAAACCAGGTCAAACAGTGCTCATCATGGGTGGAGGTTCTGGTATGGGCACATTTGGAATTCAAATTGCCAAACTTTATGGTTGTGACGTGATTGCAACTGCAAGTCAAAATAAATTGGAAGAATGTCTAAAACTTGGTGCAGATTTTGCAGTAGATCACAGAAAAGAAGACTGGAACAAGCAGGTCTTTACAATATCAAAAGACTTGGCAAAACAAAAGCAATCTAGTCCTGGAATTGATGTAATTTTTGAACATGTTGGAGGTTCACACTGGAACAAAGAACTTGCCCTGCTAAAATATGGTGCTACTCTAGTTACAACTGGCGCTACAACAGGTTATGATGTGATATCTGATTTACGACATATATTTTTCAAAGGTACTAATATTTTGGGTTCTACACAAGGAACACGTTCTGAACTTGAATCAGGAATTTTTTGGATGTCTAAAGGAAAAATAAAATCAATAGTTGATTCAATTTATACATTTGAAAATGCAGTAGAAGCTCACACAAAAATGTTAAAGGGAAATTTGTTTGGTAAGATATTGATGAAACCTGTATGATTTGCAAAATTTCATGCTATATGTTTTTAGACTATAGTGTTCTACGTTAGACAATTGACATCAAAACTGCTTACTGTATTTGTGACACTTCTTGTCCTCAGTGTGGTCTTGTTATCGTTAATGCATGCTGGATATGCGCAAACTGCAAATTTTTCTATCAAGGGTGCAGTATCTCCAAGTAGTAATTTTCACGGTGTCATGATGTGGACTATAATCAATGGAAACAAGGGTACGATAATTATTCAATCTCCTGTGGGGCGAGGACTAGTTCATGTTTCAGTATCTCCTAGTTTGACATGTGGTTCATCTGCATCAATCTGTTTCTCTTCTACTGTTATTGATGCCACTGATACTGATGTATTCAAAGTAGGTGATACCGCCAAATTTTCAATTGATCTAAATGCAAAACAAGAAACTGTTTCACTGCTTACGGGAATTTTGGCTGGGTTTGATGTGAATGTCCCTCTTTCTAAAGTATGGAATACAACATCTGTCTCTGCTGGGGTGAATTCTACTATTTCTAATGTACCACCAGTAACTAATTCTACAACTCCAAAGCACCTTACTCTGTTATTGAGTGAATCTGTGGGTGTTGGCGCAAAAGGCTAGTGTCTGAATTTTTGGGTTAAAAATTTTTTTTGACAATTATTTACACAAATGAATTTGTAGTATTGTCTGGTATTTACGAACGATGTTTCTTGATCTTTTGATTTTTGCCCATAAGTAACATTAGGAATGTACTGTTGTCAAGTTCCGGATCTTCCTGTTTTGCTTTTTTAACTGCTTTGGCAAATTGTTGAAATGCATCGACTTTCACTGTGATTGTTTTGTATTCTTTTCTTGGCATAGTTAAACTAGTCCGGTACTATTGATAAATCATATGTAGAGTTTTTTCATGAAATTGTTCAAATACTGTCCAAAACATGAAAAAATATTTACAGTATTGCCTTAAACAGAAACTAGTACACTTGTCCCTGTTTGAAGTTGTATTGATGACATTTACACTGGAACAACTTCAAAAATGTAGCCCGGTACAGATCGCATGTGCTGGACAGTTAGATATTCTTACAATAACATACTTTCAAACTCACATGTCATATACACTTTAGTCAAATCTGTAAACAACCATCTTTATTTTTAATGGATTTAATTTTACAATCACGGACAAATATTGCACATATGATGGTCATAAAATAGGCGAAACTCTGAGTAATCTATGTAAATTATGTGGATATGTCTATTGTAAAGATCATCTCTTACCACATAGGCATCAATGTACAATGCTACAAAATGTAGAATATGTTAAATCGGATTCGTCTTCAAATCTGGCAGAATCTACATCATACGATGAACTGAAAAATACTCTGGACAAACCAGTTACGCCGATGGTGCCTAATGTGGAAAAAGTAAATGTACCTGTGACTAATGCTGTGGGAGATACTCCTTTTTGGCTATCTGATTGTCTCAAAGATGCACAAAATATGATGATAGAACATCACCAAGAAAAGCCTGATGACAAGAGTTTCATAGACTGTACAAAATTCTTTGCAGACAAGACTTTTGGTGTAAAAATACAAAACAATGGAAATGCATCAGGTGATATCAATCTGATTGGAGATCTACCAAGTCAACCATCTTACAAAATATGTATTCATGATATGCTGGGTTATGATGTCAGAGATAATAGGAGAATGGTGACAATTATTCTTGTTCATCAGTTGTTACATGCTATACATCCTTCTAGAGCACATGATTCTACAAGTGTACGAAATGGAATCAATAGGATGGAGCATGAAATTGCAAATAGAGCGAGTTATCATGATGCATTGCTAAACTTGGAAAGTTTGTATCAAAGTGGCAAGATTAATCGTTGTCAAATCTAGATTATTTTTAATATTTTTTTCGTAATTCCTTTAACTGATCGTATTCTTCTTGTGGCGTCTTGCTGGATTTGATTCCAGGTTTATTTCTTGGTCTTGATCTTACCATGCAATTACAACAACTACAATACAAGTCCACTGTATCTTCTGTTACTGGTCTATCATCTCTGTCATGACATGTTTCTCTTGACATAAAAACTCCGCAGATCTGGCATCGAACTTGGCCTGATAGATAACGACTGGTACCATCTCTCGGTTTTCTAATCTTATGCTCTTTACACAGTCCTTTGCAGATACCTTTGTCTTTGTTCATAATTGACTCTTGGTATGGAAGAATAAACTCCTGCTTTAATTTGATTCTGTTTCTGTTATGGTTTTCATAATTTGGCATTTTTGATGTTTATAGCTCTCATATGCCTATGAGAACTATGTTTTATCAAACTAGTGTAATATTTAGTGAATAATCTAGGCACAATCTCTCTCAATATCTCTACGCAAATATTTTCTACAGGTTTGTTCATCTCAAAGAAGCTACTGGTTTATTGATACATTAGCAATAAATTTTGTATGCATGATGCGCATTCTTTTTATCTTTTTATTGGATATGTGGAGTAGTCTAGTAATATGATAAGAAAATTTAACACAAATAATCCTGCAAAAACTAAGATATTGATACTTGGAGGAGGATTTGCTGGAAGCAATGTATTACATGAAATACAAAAACAATCCAAAAGAAATGATATTGAAATTACTCTGGTAAGTCAGGATAATTTTTTCCTTTTTACTCCAATGTTACCTGAAGTTTCATCTGGTATGCTTCATGCAAGCGATGTCACTACGCCAATTCGATCTTTTTGTAAAACTGCAAATTTTTGTCATGCCAAGATTCTTTCAATTGATATAGAAAGTAAACGTGTTTCTATAATTAGAATATTTGATCAAAAAGAAACTGTATTGGAATATGATTATCTAGTTCTTGCTCTTGGCAGTAAAGATAATTTCTTTGGAAATATCAACATTGAAGAATTTGCATTTACAATAAAAACACTAGAAGATGCAATAGCAATTCGAAATCATATCATCAGTGTACTGGAATGTGCCGATCAAGAAAAAGATCAAATTCTTCAAGAGCAACTTTTACGATTTGTAGTAGTTGGTGGAGGATTCGCTGGAGTTGAAATTGCAACAGAAATACACCACTTTTTACAAGATGCTACAAAAAATTATTACAAAAATATTGATTCAACAAAAATCCGTACTATTATCGTGTCTGCAAGGGAGGGCATTTTACCTGAAGTCGGAGAAGAACTTGGTAAATTTGCACTTGATCATGTTAGAAAGTCTGGAATTGAAGTGATCACAAATACCAAAGCTGTTGATGCTGGAGAGGATCACGTACTTTTGAGTGATAATACAATAATTCCGTGTGCTACCTTGATTTGGGCCGGTGGCGTCACAGTGGACCCATTGATATCTACACTCAAGTGTGAACATGGTCAGTCAGGTCGGTTGGTCGTTGATCAGTACCTGAGACTAAAAGATTATCCTAGTATTTTTGCATTAGGAGACTGTGCTAATCTAGTTGATAGCAAAACCAATACTGTGTATCCTACTACTGCCCAAATTGCTATACGACAAGCAGAATTGGTATCCCAAAATTTGATTGCAGAGATTATGGGTGCAACAAATTCAATGAAACCATTTTTGTATCATAACAAAGGGGTGATGGCCACAATAGGCAAGAGAACTGGAGTTGCGCTTCTTAATGGTAGAAAAATACATGGGTTTACTGCATGGCTCTTGTGGAGATCATTTTATTGGACTCACTTACCAACACGTGAAAAGAAGATCAAAGTTGGATTTGATTGGCTTCTTAGCTTGATCTTCCGTGCTGATATAATGACTGTGGGATTCATAAAGAAAAAGACTTTGAGTAGACTAGAGACCCCTATCTATTCTGCAATAGAGCGTAGTATTGATCAATCTCAAAATACGTCATATCTCTGAGTATTTTTTGAAATGTTATATTGTACATCTTTTGTTTTGTAATAGTACATGAAGACACTACTTGTAAAATATACTCCGCGAGAAGAAAGATCTAGTAGCAAAAAATTATTGGACGCTTTTCAAAATGAAATAAAAAACTCTGAAATTGAGGTTTTAGATCTTTGCATTGATGTTCCTGATTTGTTCAATGTTGAGAATATGGGTGCATATATTCACAGAAACTATCTAAAAGAAGAACTTTCTAATGAACAAAAGAAATCTATGGAAAAAATGGATCGCATGACTCGTCAAATAAAATCTGCAGATGTTGTTGTAGTGGCTTTTCCAATGCATAATTTCTCAATGCCTGCTCCCGTAAAGGCATGGTTTGACTCTGTCATGTTAAAAGGTCAGACATGGGATGCTGTGGATGGAAAATATTCTGGCCTAATGAGTGGTAAAAAAGCACTAATAATTGTCTCATCTGGTGGTTTTTACACTAGTGGATCAATGGTAAACTGGGAACATGCTTTGTCTCTTACCAAGCTGGAGTTTCAATTCATGGGGTTTTCTGATATACGTGGGATCTTAAACGAAGGCATGAATGCTGGAAATGAAATCCAGTCTACAAATATCCAGAAATCGTTTGATGAGATCAACAAAATTGCAACCGAGTGGTATGGAAACTAGATGTTTTTTATAATGTTCTGACGTGAACAACATTTTGTATATTTATATGAAATAGATTACCCGAACCAAGGAAAGTTTTCCTTGTCTGCTTTTTTTGGAAGTTCTTCGATTATCGCCTGTACTACTTCAGTGTGATTGTATGTTATGTGTCGTAAAAGTTTCTTTGAATTGTCATCTGTATGCATACTCTCATTTATTTCTCTGATGATGTCTTTACATTCTCTACATGGATTAAATTCTATGTAAAATTTCAAATTATATTCATTCTCCCTGTAATGTGTTTGTAAATACCTCTTATTATTTGACTTGGGATTGTAAAACTTGGTCACACCTTGTCAGGTACTGTCCTCTAAAACGAGATTATTTATCCTTGAAAAGTGTGGGATATGTATGACATTCAGAGTATTAGGCATCGGATCCAGTCTACGTGAGAATGCTTCTAGTACCAATGGATTGTCTGTCACATTAGATCTTGCCAGAAAATATGGTGCGGAAACACGATTGTTAGACCTCAAGCAAAACAAATTGCCATTATATGATCCAAGTGAAAACCAATCAAGTTCTGAAATAAAAAAAACAAAAGACGATGTAGTGTGGGCAGATGCCTTGATTCTTTCTACTCCTGATTATCATGGTTCCATGTCTGGCGCAATGAAGAATTTCCTTGATTACTTTTGGGCAGAGTTTGCAGGGAAAACCTTTGGTTACATTTGCGCATCTAGTGAGAAAGGTTTGACCGCAATGGATCAGATGAGAACTGCAGTCAGACAATGTTATGGCTGGAGTATGCCATATGGAGTGTCTATAAGTGATAGCGAAGATTTCACAGGTGGAAAAATAAATCCCAAGCTAGAATCTCGATTAGATATGTTGGCAAGAGACTTGGTTGTATATGGTAATCTTTTACGCCAGCAGTTTGTAAGAGACTTGGATGATTCTGCTAATACCTTTGTGTCAAGATATAGAAAATAATTTTTTATTTGACATTTATCATTTTACAATTAACACCGGACACTTTGAATGTTGAGACACACCACTTGCAACACTTCCAAGAAGCAATTTTTTAAAACCACCAAATCCGCGTGAACCCATTACTATTAGATCTATACTATGAGATTCTGCATATGACACCAATGAATCTGTAATTGATCTTACTTCTAATACTTCAATTTTGTACGGTATATTTGATTTTTTTAATTGGACTTCTAAGTCTGTTATTG
>DATEZN010000021.1:0-2363 GCA_035255545.1 Nitrosotalea sp.
CCCATCTTGTAGGAGTCTGGTTCTTGGGATGTGATTCACGGAATCTCCAGACAAGCCAAATCAAAGTACCTGATACCACTGCACCCACTGTAAAGGCTGCAGTAGTCATTCTAAAGAACTCGTTCCATACTTCAGCTCTTAGATTGATGTATTGTTTTGCAGATGTATCTGTACCCACCTGAGCGTTTGCAAAGTGAATTTGTGGAACAAACACTAGTGCTATTAATGCAATAATTGAAACAGCAATGACTTTCTTCATTTGCTATTTTGACGTGAATATAATTTTCTATTTAAGCGTTTTGTAGATTACCAGCGATCTGTGCTTGCTTTTTTATTTTTAATAAAAACTTTGAATTTGTGATTACGTGAGTAGGTTTTGGTTGTACAGGTATTTTATCATGGTAGAAAAATCAGTCTGTGAGATTTCACCATTTATAGCCAAAACTGCACTGATGCCAACCCAGTGTGGGACTCGCGTTCCAGTGACATTATAATCGCTTAGCAATTTTGCTATGGCACTTGAATCATTTGGATATTTTGACCAAGCATTTAGATCATCTGATAAATAAGCAGGATCTGGACTCTGTATCAAACGTATTAGTTTCAGATCATGTAAAATATCAAACTCTGGATAACAGTTCAACATAGAATAGTTTCCGGACCTGTAAATGTTCCAATTACTGCAGCTAATGTCATATTCGTATTTCGAACTATCATATTTCCAGCCAAATCCATTTTCAATTGTGGAATCAGGATAACCATGACCACGTACCAGAGTGATGGTATTGTTGTCATAGTTTGTAGTGACTTGAGCATAGAGTGCATTTGGATACAAAAAGACTACATCTGGATGACTAGTTATTGCATCAAATTCTTTTTTTGTTACATATTCATTGTGTAATACTATTACTCTCTTGTACTGTTTTAGGATGTCAGGATTTTTATCAATGTCTTGGTCTTTAACATAAGAGTAGTTGAGTAGCTTCAGTACCCATGCACCAATAATGCTTGAAGACTGGAATCCATCCACCTTGGAAGGTATTGGTACTGTGAGACAGCTTGAATCACAATTTTTACGATAATAGTCATAGAAACCTCCGTGTTCATAGGCTGCTTGGGTGAAACTAGGATAGATGAACACTACATCATTTGATCCCTTGGGAATTTCTAGATCCTTGTACAGGCTTTGCAATTCAGGTTTTCTCTGGATTGAAAATGACAAGAGATTTCCACTTTGATCCGAATGTCCTACAACATCAAACAAGAGCGAGTCTTTAGAGAGGTGTATAGACTGGACTTGACCTTCTTTTGTTGTAGAATTTATTTCAATAGAACTATTTGTGATATGAAATGATGCATGGTTACCAGGCTGTAATACTGCATATGCACTAGATGAAAAAACAAAAAGAATTGCAAATATAACAAATAACAACACAGAAGACATTTTGAAAAATAGCTCGCAGAAAACAACTTGTGCAAAGTTATTTGTCTTGGACGAATGTAGAATATGTAAGCTACATACGAATCATATTTTCTGAAAAAACTATTGTTTGATTCTAAAGTATATCTTAACTGCCGTTAGGTCTTGTTTCTAAGATAAAAAGGAAAAAGAGGGAAAGTTAGTTTTGGTTTCGACTAGTCTATGCTACGTTGATTGTAGTTGTCAAAGGCGGCGACAATGCGTTTGGATTGTCAATGCTCTGCCATACAAAGATTTGAGCAGTGTATGTGCCAGATGCAGTTGGAGTCCAAGATTGTGCCGGATTGAGCGATTGACCTGCAGTCAATGTACCTGTGATCCAAGAGAGTGATACTGTCACACCGTTAGCATCTTGTATTTGTACCAAGTATGCAAATGGCTGATCTTTATCCTGACCGTTTGCCAAGTCAGCAGTAACTTGTACTTGCTGTCCTGTCTTCACTGCGCCAGTAATTGCATTGCCAAACGAATCAACGATTCTTGGGTTTGATGCCGGTGCTCTTTCAAGCGGTGGCACAACTGTACCAATGAATGTTGTCGATGTCAATCTCAATTCGTCAGCAGATGTGTATGGTGGAGGTAATGTCCTGTCATCATATTCACCTGTAACTGTATCTCCTTCAGCAACGTGGAGTCTATTTCCAGAGGACTGGAAGTTTGTAGTAAAGTACACTGTACCTTGGAAGATACCTGTTGCTTCACCTGTCTCTGTCATGGTAAGTTTGATACCACCAGAATCAGAGTCAGACCATACGTTGGTGTCGAACTTGTCGACTGCCTTTGGATTAAGGTTCATGTCTGGGTCTACTATCTGCAATACTCCCTGGCCGTTGGCTGGGTAGCTTGCCTCTAACCACTTGATTTCACCAATGTTCCATCGGAT
>DATEZN010000022.1:0-7393 GCA_035255545.1 Nitrosotalea sp.
TGCGATCTAGTTTGATCTCAGGGTTATTGCGTTAAATGATGTTTGCCAATTTCGCATGATTTATCTTCTAGTTTTTGCAAGCAAAAAATCGATTTCCTTGAGGACTCCAATTTGCAGTTTTGATGCGATGAATGGCATACTGTGTCCTCAATGCGAGTCAAAACTAGATCAAGGTACACTGACCAAGGCAGATGTTGACGCATCAATAAAACTAGTAAAATTATCCCAAAAAATACCTCCAATAGACAAGTTTACGCTAATTTCCTGTAGAGCATCTCATGGGAATTATGTTTTGTATCTTAGTAGCCCTGATATCATGACAATTAGGCAGAGCAGGGAGCTTTACAGGATATTGCAAGGAGAATTTGATGGAAAGATTTGGCTTGTACACCAAGACTCTGATGACAAGAAACTCATAGAAGACGTATTTTTCCCAATCAAAATTCTTGGCATAAATCAAGTCTGGGCTCCTGGAGGTCTACAAAAAACCAAGGTCATTGTATCCGGAAAAAAGACACCGCGTTTTCCAATAGATGTTGACAAGGTAATCGCAATAGTACACGATCTTCGAAAGATAGAACTAGTAGTGGAATTTGAAAGAAAGTAAGGATGATTTGATGGACATCAAAAAAACCCATGACATTGGCGCACTTGATCCTTCTATGAAAGGACAAAAAGTTGTGGTTGGAGGGTGGGTGGAAGATTTGCGGGAATTGGGAAAACTGACTTTTCTCACTTTACGAGACGTAACTGGTGTATCACAAATTGTAGTTGCTGGTCCTGAAAACTTGCAACAGGTAAAAGATCTTACAAGACAAAGTGTTGTATTGATAACTGGCGCAGTACAAGAATCAAAAGCAAGAGACTTTGCATATGAAATTAAAGCTGAAAAAGTTGAGATTTTATCAAGAGCAGTTCATCCATTACCAATAGACCCACTGGGTAGACTGGAAAGTGGAACTGATAACAGACTCAATGCAAGAGCACTTGATCTTCGCAATCAAAAAACTGCTTCAATATTTAAAATACGACACAATGTTCTTCTGTGCATTCGTAAGGTGCTGACTGAACGTGGATTTCTTGAAGTAAATACTCCCAAAATTATTGGCAGCGCAAGTGAAGGCGGCGCAAATTTATTTTCTCTAAAATATTTTGACAAACAAGCATACCTTGCACAGAGTCCACAACTTTACAAGGAACAACTGACGCTAGGTCTTGAAAGAATATTTGAAATCTCATCATTTTACAGGGCAGAAAAGTCTCACACTGTGAGACACTTGACGGAATTTACAAGTGTCGACATTGAATCAGCATTTATGGATTATACTGATGTCATGGAAATTTTAGAACAATTGGTAGTTTCTGTCTTTGAACATGTGGAAAAAACATGTACACAAGAGCAAAAGAATCTAGGTATAGAAATTAAGAAACCAAATACACCTTTTGAGAGAGTTACATACAAACAAGCCATTGGAGAACTTGGAAAACAAGGACTTGCTCTTTCATTCGGGGATGACTTGCTTGACTCACATTTGAGAAAACTCGGTGAGATTCACCCTGGATTTTACTTTTTGACTGAATGGCCACTGAAACTAAAGCCATTTTACATACATGAAAAAGACGATGACCCTGAAGTTTCAAAGTCATTTGACCTCCAATATGGTTATCTTGAATTGTCATCTGGCGGTAGAAGGCTTCATGATCCTGCCAAAATAAAAGCACGGCTGGCAGAACAAGGGCTAGATCCAGCGCAATTTGAAGACCACTTGCGTGCATTTGACTGGGGAATGCCTCCTCACTCTGGATGGGGGCTAGGATTGGATAGATTGATGACTGTACTTACACAAATTGATAATGTGAGAGAGGTAGTCTTGTATCCTCGTGACCCAGAACGGTTATTTCCATAAAAAGATAAATTTTAACAAAATTCCAGATACCTTGTGCGACAGTGTGATTTCTGCGGCTCGGAGTTTGGAGATAGAACTTGTTACTTTTGTGACAAACATTGTTGCACTTCATGCATGACAGATGATAGGACTAGATGCAAGCGTTGCTATATTGCCAAAAGAAAACTTGGATGGCGAATTTTCAAGAAAAATAAAGTCTTGCTTGGGTTTATTGCGTTTGTTTGGGCCTATACTGTATTTCCAGTTCCTTTCATAAAGGGAATTGATCCGACTTTTTACTGGATTTCATTTGGGGTCGCAATAATGATCATGATTCCAATTAGTCTTGCAATGTTTTTTTGGTCAAGAGAACCACCTGTGTCTGACCTCAAGTGATACGCGATATCACGTTTTGCGTAAATTCTTTTGTACTCTTGTCGCCACCAATGTCTCTTGTCTTTATTCCATCTTTGACTATGCCGTAAACCGCATCCTCTATCTTTTTTGCAACATTTTGACATGACTTGTCGTTATTTTTTATTCCAAGCCACTCAAACATCATCTTTGCAGACAAGATAAATGAAGATGGATTTGCTACTTGTTTTCCTGCAATGTCAAAGGCTGCACCATGGACTGGTTCAAACAATGCAAACTTGTCTCCAATGTTTGCAGCTGGAGCCATTCCAAGTCCGCCTACAACTTGTGATGCCTCATCTGATAATATGTCGCCAAACAAATTTGTGGTTACGATAACATCAAAAGATTCTGGTTGTCTTATTAGATTCATGGCACATGCGTCAACATACATGTGCTCAAATGCAATGTTTGGATAATTCTTTGATACTTGCTCGCAGGTCTTTGCAAATAGACCATCTGTCTTTCTCAATACGTTTGACTTGTGTACACACGTTACCTTTCTTTTTCCATTTCGTTGTTCTGCTGTGGCAAATGCATATTTTGCAATTCTTTCAGATGCACTCTTTGAGATTGAACGTAATGCAATGATGGTTTCACCCACCTCAAACTCCATGCCTGTGTATAGATCTTCGGTATTTTCCCTTACTATGACCATGTCAATATTTTCCTTCAATGCTGGCATGTTTGGATAAGATTTGGCAGGCCTGATGTTTGCATAAAGGTCTAGTAATCTTCGTAATACTACGATTACATCTGCTGCACTCTCTCCAACTGGGGCCTTGAGACATGCGTCTGATTTTTTTATTTGTTCTACTGTTTCATCAGGTAATGCCTTGCCGGTTTTTTTGAGTGCAATATCTCCTGCTTGTAATTTTGTAACTTCGACTTTGACTCCGAGTTTGTCATTTATGGTATTGAGTACATCTATTGCTGATTCTGATAATTCCGGGCCTATGCCGTCCCCTGTAATGAGTGCTATCTTGTACATTTACTGTCCCAGATTTTTCTGTTTAAGTATTTTTTTGAGCATGATTCTGTTTATTCCATCTATCATTGCCTGTACACTTGTGATAACAATGTCTTCGCCTACTGATTTTGCAGACGCCTGGTTACCGTATGGGTCTTCTACCTTGATTGTAACTTCGCACAAGGCCTCTGAACCTCCAGAAATTGAATCAAGCTTGTAATCCTTTATTCTCACCTTTGATATTTCTCCAGTAATTTTTTGTATTGCATTAATTGATGCATCTACTGGACCTACACCATAATCAGTACTGGTAAAGTCTTTTCCTTCTATGTTTAACTTGACAAATGCATATGGCATGTTTCCAATTCCTGTTGATACTGAAAAGCCAACTAGGTGGACAAGTCTTTTTAATCCTGGTTGTTGCATGACCTCACCTGTAATTCCGAGAAGCTCAACATCTGTTACATGTTTTCCTTGGTCTCCGAGTTTTTTGACTCTCTCTAATATCTCGTGGGTCTGATCCTTTGAAGGCTGGATGCCATATTCTTCAAGCATTGCTGATATCCCGTGTGCTCCTGCATGTTTTCCTACTTGGAACCACCTTGTTCTACCAACTAATTCTGGACTGATTGGCTCATACGTCAATGGGTTGCTTAGGACCCCATGGGTATGAATTCCAGATTCATGACCAAATGCATTCTCTCCAACGATTGCTTTGTTTGGCTGGACCTGTACTCCGACTGTCTTTGAAATGTATCGAGATGTTTCGTAGAGGAGTTTAGTATTGATGTTTGTTTCATATTTTTTATCAAACTGTAGACATTGTAATCCCATGACAAGTTCTTCTAATGATGCATTACCTGCTCGCTCACCAATCCCATTTATTGTGACATGTGCACATTGTGCGCCTGCTTGTATTGCAGATATTGCATTTGCTACTGCTAATCCAAAATCGTTATGGCAGTGAACACTTACTGGTAGATGTGTTGCATCAATAGTATCTTTTGTAATTTCTGCAATGTATTGTGGCGTGGAATATCCTACTGTATCTGGAATATCTAATCTGTCAGCACCTGCCTCTGTTACTGCTTTGAATACTTTTTTTAGGAATTCTCTGTCTGTTCTTGTAGCGTCCTCTGCTGAAAATTCAACCTTCAAGCCAAGTGATTTGGCATATTGTACTGCATCAACTGCTTTAGCTAGAGCTTGCTCTCTTGTTAGTTTTAGTTTGTATTGGAGATGTATGTCTGATGTTGCAATGAATGTGTGGATGTAATTCAAACCAACCGCAACAGCTGCATCGATATCCTTTTTTTCTGTTCTTGCTAAACCACAAATTTCTGCCTTTAGTCCTCCGCTTGTTATTGATTTTATTGCTAGTCTTTCACCATCTGATATGATTGGAAATCCTGCTTCAATTGCGTCAACTCCAAGCTCGTCAAGTTTTCGTGCTATTGCAAGTTTCTGGTCTGGAGTCAAGGCTACCCCTGGTGTCTGTTCTCCATCTCTTAGTGTGGTATCAAAAATTCTAATCTTCATTTCCATGTCCTCTTGCTAGTGCACATATTCCAGTTCGCGCCATTTCTAAAATTCCATATCCTTTGACAAGATCTTCTAGGGCGTTAATTCTATCTGGTGTGGCGGTAATCTCTATTATGATTGATGATTTTCTGACATCATGAACATCACACTTGAATGCATTTGCAAGATCTGTTATCTCTTTGATGTCTGTTGGCTTTGATACTTTTAGTTTCATCATAACAAGCTCTCGGTATATACTCTTTTTCTCCTCTAATACTTTTACTTCTAATGTGTCGATTAATTTGTCCAACTGCTTTACTATTTGATTGAGTTGTTTTTCGTCTGCCTCTGTAGTGATTGTCATTCTTGACACTTCGGGATTTTCAGTTATTCCTACTGATATGCTATCGATGTTATAGTTTCTTGATCTAAACAAGTTTGTAATCTTGAACAAGACTCCTGGCTTGTTTTCAACTAGAACGGAAATTATGGACCACATGGTATCTCACTAGGATGGTAATATCATGTCCTTGAGAGATGTTCCAGGAGCTACAAATGGCAACACGTCTTCTTGTGGGTCAATTGGTATGTCTATGACTGTGGCAACATTACTCTTCAAAGCTGTCTGGACTGCTTTACCAATCTCGTCAATTGTTGTAGCTCGTATTCCTTGTGCACCATATGCTTCTGCTACTTTGACATAATCTGGACAGTTTTTGAGATCTACTCCTATCATTCTTCTATCGTAAAATGTTCTCTGCCATTGGGCTACCATTCCAAGTGTGAAATTATTTAGCAATAGAACAATGACTGGCAAGTCTTCTAAGACTGACACTGCAAGTGAATTTTCTGTCATGTTGAAACTTCCTTCTCCTGCGATATCGAGTACTGGAACATCTGGTTTTGCAGCCTTTGCACCTATTGCAGCTGGGAATCCCCACCCCATGGTTCCAAGACCTGTTGAACTGAAAAACGTACCTGGATGTATTACATCAAAGAATAATGATGCCCACATTTGGTGTTGTCCTACCTCTGTAGTTACAATTGACTGTGCAGGTAATACTTCTCTTAATTTTTTGAGAACTTTGGATGCTGCAAGTGGATGTGGATGAATCTTGAGATTTTCTCTATAGTATTCTTTTGTCTCCTTTACTCTCTTTTCCCATGCACTCTCTCCGTTACGTTTGATTGCCTTTTGGATTAGCATCTTTACCATGATTCTAAGTGATGTCTTGACATCTCCTACTACAGCTACATTTGTGGTCTGGTTTTTTCCTATCTCTGCAGGGTCTACATCCATGTGTATGATTTTCAAGTTTCTCTCAAACTCTTCAAATGTGCCAACAGACCTGTCTGAAAATCTAGAACCACATGCAAGAACACAATCTGCCTCTGTCATCATTTTATTTGCCTCTGCATGACCGTGCATTCCTATTGGTCCAAGTGATAGTGGATGATTTTCTGGAAATGATCCTTTTCCTTTGAATGTTGTTACAACTGGTATCATGAGTAACTCTGCAATTGACTGGAGTTCTGCAAATGCACTTGATATTATCACTCCACCGCCTGCAAGAATTATTGGTCTTTCTGCAGCTAGTAGCATTTCTGTTGCTCTCTCAATTGCTGTTATGTCTGGGTCAACCCATGGATGGTATCCTCTAATTTTTACTTCGGAAGGAAAATGAATCTCTGCTTCATTTTGTTGTACATCTTTTGGAATGTCTATTAAAACTGGACCTGGTCTTCCTGTTGATGCGATGTAGAATGCCTTTTTTACAACCTCTGGAATCTCTGTTGGACTCATTGGCTGGAATGCATATTTTACAATAGGATTTGTAATTCCGATAATGTCACTTTCTTGAAATGCATCACGTCCTATCATCTTTGAAGGAACTTGACCTGTGATTGCAACCATTGGTGCAGAGTCTGCTTGAGCTGTTGCAATTCCTGTAACAATATTTGTTGCACCTGGACCTGATGTTGCAAAGCATACTCCTGGTCTTCTACTTACTCTGCCAAAACCGTCTGCCATGTGTGAAGCAGATTGCTCATGTCTTACTAGTATGTGACGTATGTTACTCTTGTAGAGTTCATCATAAATTGGCAAGTTTGCACCTCCCGGTAACCCGAAGGCAATTTCCACGCCTTCTTTTTCCAAAGCGATCATCAAAGACCTAGCACCTGATATTTTTTCCATAATTTTCTATCTCCGAAAACTGCTGTATCTTACAGCACAAGCTCGACTAGCAACAAAATACTTGAAATGCTTGTCGAGTCTATCTTTGTCATACTTATCTGTAATTTTTCCCTCTAAAATTGTTAATAAATATATTGTTGGCAAAAAGTGCCTAAAACCGTCAAAACCTGAATTTTGTTCTCAATATGCCACTATCTAGGCACGGTATGTGGTAGGCGTGTCATAAGACTTAAACTAGATTTGTCTCAAGCAATACCGATTTTGAGCGACCAAGATGAAATTATTGATATTGTAATGACATTTTTCAATGCAGGAAAAACAAAGAATGTTGCACCGTTGGGTGTTATCCAACTTGATGATCCTAGATTTTCTGCATATAGTGATGTACCACCTTTTGATCTAAAG
>DATEZN010000023.1:0-6444 GCA_035255545.1 Nitrosotalea sp.
CATTTCCAAGGTTTACAGCATTAGCAGATGGACTAGATGCCTCTTGTGTTATGGTAGGAGGAGCATGAATTACTGGAGGAGTAGTGTCCTTGACTGTCACAACTTGTGTTGCTGTTGCGGCATTTCCAGATGTATCTATTGCCTTCCATGTTACAGTCGTTTTACCAATTGAAAAGTACGCAGGAGCATCATTTGTAACAGATTCTACACCAACAAGATCATTGACTGCTGGAAGTCCAATATCCACAGAATTGTGATCTGGAGTTGTTGCTTCAACGGTCACAGGTTGTGGCGCTGTCAATACTGGAGGTGTAGTATCCACCACGGTAATCTTCTGAACAACCTTTGCTACATTACCACCATTATCAATGGCGGTCCATGTAATCATGGTAATACCTAATGGGAATTTCGATGGAGCATTACTTGTAATAGAAGCAATACCACTGTTGTCTGTTCCAGTAGCTTGTCCAATTGATACAGGTGTCAAGATTCCAGTTGCTTCAATTGTTATGTCTGAAGGCGCAGTAATAGACGGAGGAGTATGATCATTCGGATCTAAGATTTTGGTTGTGTTTACCTGAGTAGTATTTTGTGTAACTGTAACTTGTTGTGTTGGATTAGTTATCTGAGTTTGGTTAACAGTTTGTGTTGATGGTGCAACAGCTGGAGTGGAATCTTGGACAAATTTCTGAATTCTATTATTGTTTGAATCTACAACAAAGACATTTCCATTGGAATCAACAGCTGTTGCTCTAGGATTATCAAAGTAATCAGCACCAGTACCTTGACTTCCCCATGATGTAACAGTATGACCGTTTGTATCCAATTCTACAATTCTGTTATTTCCACTGTCTGCCACATAGATATTGCCTGACTTGTCTATTGACATGCCAAGAGGAGTTTGAAGATTAGCTCCAGTTGAAGAACTAAAAGATTGTAAAAAGACACCATCTTCAGTAAATTTTTCTATTTTATTTCCACCCGAGTCAGCTACATAGATACTTCCTTGTGAATCTGCAGCAACTGCACGTGGAGAAAGAAATTGACCATCCTCTAATCCACTCTGTCCTATACTTTGTAGGTATGTACCATTACTATCAAATTTTTCAACTCTACTATTTCCAGTATCTACAACATACACATCACCACTAGGATCTACTGCTACTCCTTGTGGAAGTAGAAATTGACCTGGGTTAGACCCTTGTCCTCCCCACTTTGTTACAAATTTACCTGTCATGTCGAATTTTTGTATATCATTTCTTGCGTTGTCTAAAACGTAGATAGAACCATTGTTTACTGCAATACCCACAGGTGCATTGAACTGACCATCGCCACTACCTTTTGTTCCAAAAGTAGAGAGAAAGTTTCCATTGTTATCAAATTTCTCTACTCTTCTATTTCCAAGATCAGTTACATACACATTTCCTGACGAGTCAATTGATACTCCTTGTGGGAATGCAAACTGACCAGTATTTTGAAGTCCATAGGTACCCCACTGTACAGAAAATGAGGGAGTTGAGGTAGCCCAAGAATAATCAGTAAACATGCTAGATAATACTAGTACTAGAATCCCAATTAGAACGGGGAAAGTCTTCAACAGGCACAAGTTGCAAGATACTAAAAAGATCTCCTAAGTGAGTAATTGTTACAACTTTTGTCAATTCTGGTAAATTAAATGGCTTGCTGACGCCTCTTTTGAGGACGATACCATCACGGATACACAAGTCCATTGAATTGAGACACTCAAGACCTTTTGAGACTTGAGATGTAGTAACAACGATTACAGATATTACAAAATAAAAAAGATGAAAAAGAGATTTATGGATTTTTGTATTCGTCTTTTGTCTGTCTAAGTATTACCTTTTCTCCAACGCCCCAGATTTCTGAAGTGCGAAAGATTCTAGAACTACTAAGACCTGAAGACACTTCTATTGATTCCAATTCATTTGTCTCAGCAGACATGTGTAGTCTTTTGATCTTGCCAACCTTGTGTCCATCTATGTCAACTACTTGAGAGTCGATTCTGATTGGTGCAGAAGATAGCAGAACTGATTCTTCTGTGAATCTGTCTACATAGTCACGTGATAGAAAGTGGTCTTTGTGTAAGCCTTTGTGAACTGTGATGCCCACAACCTCAAGAGTGTCGGTATTGATGTGGATATGTTTTACAGTGCCATACTCTATTCCTTCTCTATCAATGACTTTTTTTCCTTTAAAGTCATCTGCCTTGATGTGTTTTCCCGTATATTCAACTTGTGTTGCCATACGGTCGACTTGTCAAGTCAGTTTATTGAAGGAGGTATCAGAGTTTTCAATCCAATCGGTTAAATTCTTTATAACCAAACTAACTTCGTGAACATTCAAGAAGGAGCATTTAGAGCAGTACTGATTACCACAGGAAGAAAATCAGGTAAAGAACACGCAGTAGAGATTAGAGCAGTATTTCACAAAGACAAATTCTATTTTTCCAGAAGAAATCCTGACAGTGACTGGCTAAAGAATGCGCTTTACAATCCAAATGTCAAGATTGAATACCAAGGAGATACCATTTTGGGAACTGCTTCGCTAGTAAGTGATCAAGAATTGTGTAAAAAAATATCACAGATAAAGTATTCCGACAAGAGATCAGAGGAAGCAAGAATAGTTTTACAAGTCAACCCATGTGAATAATTGTAGTCATACCACGTCGTTCATACTCTTGACCATCTTTTGTTTCAATTACAACTATAGTAAATGATATGACATCTCGTAGTTGACATTTTTGAGCATCCATTTTTAGATGAATGTCCAACAAATCAGAATCTGTATCAAGGATAGTTGATTCATCAATTACAACAGGATTTGAAGAACTAATCAAGAATCGTTTATCCTTTTGATGCCACCCAAGTTTTACTTTGAATCCATCTCTTCCAACTGCTTTAACGTTGATGTCAATTATTCCAGGTTTTGCAAGCGTGTAACCTGACATGTTGTTTACAAAGATACCTATTTGGAATGGATATCCGGCAGTATTTTCAGCCATTTTCTGAATTCCGTCGTTCATGACAATATCTACCCCTTTGATAGTAGTTGCAATCTTTGCTATCCAGTCATTTGTGCGCTCTACAATTGCATGTACCTGTGTTCGTCTTTTCTTGTCTTCTTCTTCAGGTAGCTTGTAGTAATCAACCCATGCAAGATAATCACCGCTGATATCTTTGATAAACTGGATGCATGTTACCTTGTAATCATCAACACTTGATGCTCTTTCTGAACCTTCATCATATGGAACACTGTCCTTGTCCATTGGAAGCATGACCATATTCAAAATCTCTTGTAATTAAGTGAAACCTAATGCATATATGAGAAAATTTTCAAATCACATGTGTGAGTTTTTCCCAGATATCTAAAAAACTTCAAGAAGAATTGAAATCAAACAATCCACAAATTAGATTCCTCCTAAAGAAGAGTCCAGGTCTTGCATTTAGCACCATCAATGAAATTGCATCAAGTATTGGAAAAAAATACAACATCAAAATATCACTCAACTTTCCTGAGAAAGGAAAGATTGAAGATTATGAATCATATGGAACTGAAAACATTGGATTTGTTTTCCAGAGAAATGCCAAATCATTTCAAATACCAAGAGACGTAATAAAATCAAAAACTCTGGAGATTTTAAAAAATGTTCAGATACAAGATGCATACATGTATGAAGGAAAGGAAGGAGTCAGAGCGATTGGATCAAACTACAGATTAGACATATTGCCTGCCTCGCTACACATTTGGGGTAAAATCAATGACGAGATTAGAAATTTCTGCGATTGGTTGTTTGAGAATTGTTATGAAGTAAAACCAGGTGTAGATGGAGCCTTTAGTGAAACTAGCTCATAAGTATACAAAAGATTTCCATCAGGATCATAAATTTCAGATTTCACAGGAAGTGGCAAGTTGTCAACTATCCATACCTTGTTTATGTTAACTCCTATTCTATAAGATAAAAGAAACGCATTTGCAGAGCCAAATTTGAATGGCATTTTTCCAGAATCAGTTACTTTGAGTGTTTCCTCATTTTCACCAATGTACAAGTCACCCCATTCAGCATCTTTAGAAAGATACTTGCTTTCAGTTGCATAATCCCTCATTGAGAATATAGATTGATCAAGAAGATCAACATATGGTTTTGATTCAGCAGATGCATCCACAAAGTCATAAACCAGACCAATGTTTACAGTCTGATCTATTTCCTTGGTATCATTACTAGGATCAATCTTTATCAATAGCTGTTGATTTCCACCTGAGACTGGAAGAAATTTCATGTCAGCAGAAAATTTTGTCTGGTTAAAAGAGACTTGGTATACCATGTCAGGAGTGTATTCTGATCCTTTTCCCATGTGCCATTGGCTTGCTTGTACGGGTTCTAGCACATAACCAAGTTTCATGTTAGCAAGAAATGGCCATGCCAGTCCCCCTATTCCAGCAATAATAATGACTGCAAAAATAATTATTATTCTTATATTTGGCATTGTTTCAACTAGTTTTTTTACAGTCTAGTATTTGATAGCCCAGGAATTAGCCTGACAAATAAAACTCCAATTCCAACTACAATTGACATTATCATAAGAGAACCAAGTGGAAATTCTGGTACGGTTGCGTTAGCATTCATTGACGTATTATTTTCAGGAGTTGTTGTTTGGTTTGTTGGCATACTAGAGCCATAACCACTAAATGCAGGCTGTGTTTTTACATCAAATTTCACTATACCTGCCATGCTAACATCTGGAAGAGAACCTTCAGAGCCAGTACCCAACATTGCAATCACAACATGTGTCATCGGAGTGGTTCCTTGCAAAACAGTTGTGACATCATCATCTCCAACTGGTGCAAACAAAGATGTCCTGCCTACACTTTGTGCTATTGATGATAATTGTTTTCCTTGATCATCTGTTGTGAATATATCATATTGAGTATTGCTGACTTTTTGGGATTGGTCAAAGTTTTGTTCAAATGATAATCTATATTCTATTGGACAGCCAAGATGAGGATTTGATGGACTATATCTATAATCAACAACTAGAGAACTAGTATCAGTTGTGGTAGTAGCATGTACTGAATCTTGTTGTAAATTTGGTGCTTCACACTGAGAACTAATCTTGGCTACATTAGTAGAAGATATGTCAAGTACACTAGGTTCTGTTGGACTATTTCCCGTCGTTAATAGTTCCAAAGTATAATCAGGAGGTGGCACTCCCGTTGTAACATCTACATACACAATTGCTTTTACTGGAAATGGAAGACTGGAATCTATCCAAATTTTATTATCAACACCTTTGTGCCATCCCACTACCCATGTATCAAATGTACCAGCTCCTACCGTAACTTTTTCATGATCTACTGGGCCAACAGATTGTCCACCTACGGAACCAGTTCTGCCCCAGGCAGGAACATTGAAAGTTTTTGGAGTATCCTTGGTTGCAAAAGAGTCAAGCCAAGAGACGGTACTTCTGTAAACTCCAGTATAATCTGAAATATTAGAATCAAAAGATGTCGGATCTGGTGTTATCTTACCAATGGTCATAACTCCTTTTTGTACAATGGAACCGTCAACTGCTAAGAGCACAACATTCCAACCACTTCCATCACTTGTCTCATTTTTTACCCAGAAAGTCATTTGGAACGGAGTACAATTATGCCAGTCAGTCCAGCACACATTATAACTGAAATAGTCACCTTGTTTGAGACCCTTTCCAGGATACCAAGAATCAGAAGCCGAAGTAGCATTTACGGATTGTAAAGCAAGAGGTGCGATCAACAGGAATGCAAAAATTGCGAATAAAGTATACTTTCGCATACATTTTCTAGAAAAAATGATCTAGTTAAATCTTTCAAATAAGCAAATATAGTGGATTCATTTTATTCCGAATATGTGTGAATGTGAAAAAGTCCACATGTATGAAGTCGATTTCAAGCTCGATGGAATGGTAGTAGTTCCAACACACAAGAATTGCGGAGAGGCCCTTAATGAAAAACAGGTAGACAAGTTCCAGAAAGAACTAGTCAAAACATGGGGCATAAAAGACGAGAACGAAAAGTAAATACTTGTAGTATTAAAAAATAAAGAAAAAAAGGTTCTAAAACCTAATCAGAATGAGCCTGCGTGTTCTTTACATACTGATGCTTTGCAACTGCAGTTACCGTCACAAAGACATGAGCCTTGCATTTCACAATCGCATTCTGTTTTATTTTCGGCGGATGAATCGCATCCACATGCTGCATCGGTCATACTTGGGAGATCTCATGCAGGGTTTTAAAAGTTATCGAAAGATCTCAATCATGAGGTCCTTCCTATGACTGGGTTTTCAGATCCTCAAGAATTTCGTTTGTAGTTTGAATCAACATTGTTGCCTGACTATCAACTACCATAGAATCGCTTTCTATATCAAGGCCTATTTTTAAAACGTGAAT
>DATEZN010000024.1:0-8765 GCA_035255545.1 Nitrosotalea sp.
ATTTTTTCTGCCTGTCTTAATTTATTAGATATGACATCCCACATTTTATTTGATGTCAATCTCTAATAGATCCCTTGCAGCAGTAACGGAACCATGAATTGTATTTGCTTCATTGACAAGCTCTTGCACATCTTCGTATCTTGCAGAAAAGTGTGTTAGTATAAGATTTGAGACACCTGCTTTTTTGGCAAGCTCTGCTGCTTCCTTTGATGTAGAGTGGAAATTTTCTTTTGCCTTGTCTTGTAGTGCACCAGAATATGTAGAATCAAATGTCATGTAATTGCAACCCTTGAAAAATTCTGTAAGTTTTGCAGTAGGTCTTGTATCCCCTGATATGCCAATCTTGATTCCTTGGCGTTTCTCTCCTGTCACATCAGATGGTCTTACCAGTTTATCTCCCACTCTAACCTCATTGCCACTTTGAAGCTCATGCCAGAGTTTTCCCTCTGGGATGCCAAGCTCCTTTGCTTTCTCAGGGTAAAACTTGCCCGGCCTGTCTTTTTCTGTAAACAAATACGAATAGGCAGAAATGGAATGCTCTGCTTCACATACATGAACGCTAAACCCAGAATCGTCAAAGACCAATCCCTCTTTGATTCTAGTTATCCTGACAGGAAATGTAAGGCCAAAATTTAGTATCTTGAGATTTGCTGCAATAAATTCTTCAATTCCAGTTGGACCATAGATATCAACAGACTCTGTCCTGTTCTGCAGTGACATGGTTTGCAACAAGCCAAGTATTCCTACACAATGGTCCCCATGCAAGTGTGTCACAAATATTTTCATTTTCTTGTTCCAGCCAAGCTTGGCCTTTGAGAATGCAATCTGTGCGCCTTCTCCTGCATCAAACATCAGTATCTCCCTGTCAAGTACCAAACAAATGCATGTCATGCCGCGCTCTGCAGTTGGCTGGGCTGCCGATGTTCCCAAAAATACTAGCTTCATGATACCGCAATCACTCTAGTCAAGCTCTTGTGTCTGTAGATCTCGTATTTCTTTGCTTTGCTGATATCATCCACTTCAAGACCTTTCTTGTATACCATTACAAGTTTTTTTCTTTTTGGTATGACTGAGACAAAATCTTTGATCAATTTCTTTGGAGGGATAGATGCCCTTGATGATATTCCATAGGGCAAGTCAGTTACAATACCATCTATTGTATCCATGATATCCTGTATTCCTTCATAGCCAGAATTTATCACTTGGGAGCCAAATCCATTTGCAATCAAGTTCTTTTTTGTAATCTTGCACATTATTTTATCAAAATCAATTCCGATAGAATTAATCCCCATGGACTCTGCTTCTAGTAAAATTGTGCCAGTACCACAAAAAGGATCACAGAGAGTATCTTTCTCCTTTAATCCTGACAGATTTACAATACATCTTGCAAGTTTCATATCGAGCTCATGTGGGTGTTTGATTATCTTTTTTGGATGATTCGGTGAAATCTGACAGTCTGCATATCCTAGATATTTTTTGGAATCTGTAATGATGAGATATACAATAACATGAGGATTTGAGAGGGAGACTTTGGAGCCCCACTTTTTTGAAAGTATTCCGCCTGCTTGTCTTTCAAGTGCAGACGAGCCTGTATTTTTTGATAAGTTTATTGTTCTGCAGACAAATGATTTTGGCACAGGTATCTGCGGATCGATCTTTGTAATGTCATCAAATGTATCCACTATAGTTCCCGAGTATCTTGCAAACGTTGCCCTGTTTGCTATCTTTTGCCACGGAACCTTTGATGATACCATCACAAGTCTTGGCTGTGATTTTATTCCAGATTTTGGATCATAGCTCTTTGATATTGCAATTATCTCATCTCTTGCAAGGTCTTCGTATTGTTTTTGTAATACAAAAAAGCTTGACATTCAGGTTATTGCCTTTGCAATTATTGATGAGACATCAACAGCTGATGTCTTGCCTGGTATGGTATTTGTGCTGATTATCTTTGTAACTCCAGCTTTTAGGATATTTTTCTCTGCATCTCCAATTAGTAACGCATGTGTGCAGCATGCATAGACCTTGCCGCTTTTTTGTTTCTTTAAAAATTCTGCAGCTTTTACAATGCTGCCTCCAGTGCTTATCATGTCATCAACTAGTATGATATCTCTACCCTTTACTCCATCAAGTCCTTTGGATTTTATTGAAACGTTTCCAGTCTTTCTGTCTCTGTGTTTTTCTAGTGCGATATGATCAACACCAAGGAATTTTGCAAAGTTTCTTGCTCGCTCTATTCCTCCCTTGTCTGGCGATACCACTAGAGGAAAATTGAGAGACATTTTCTTGAAATGTTTTGCAAGCTCTTCAACTGCACTGATATTTTTTGCAGGAATCTGGAAATGCTCTAGTGCAGTGATACTGTGAATGTCAACTACAATTACCTTGGTTGCACCTGCCGACTTGAACATTTTTGCAACCAATTCCATGGTAATAATCTCGCCTGGAAGAAACTGCCTATCTTGTCTTGCATATCCAATGTATGGAATTACTACATACACGTGAGAGGAAAATGCCCTTGCCTGAGATGTTATTGCAAGACAACGAAGCAGATTCGAGTCAACTGGGGGATAAATTGATTGTACGACCAGAATTTTTCCACTAGGTTTTCCCTTGAGTGTGACCTTACTTTCCCCGTCTGGAAAGGCCCGTAGTTCACAACTGATAAATTTTGATTTTAATTTAGAGGCAATCTTTTTTGCTAATTGCTCAGAAGACGGTCCACCAATAACTGTAAAATCAGTCATCAACCAAATCGAGCCTTGGCTATTCTTAAGTTTTGAGGAATATGTATAAGAGAAATTTACAATCATCTAAAACTTGAATACATGTTTAAAACAAATATCGCAGATGATACATCTATGAAACTAGTCTCCTTTCTTCCAAGTGCAACTGAAATATTGTATGAGCTAGGAGTGGGAGATCAAGTCTTGGCAGTAACACACGAATGCAACTATCCAACAGAGGCCAAGACAAAGCCACGGGTTATCCATTCCTCCTTTGACCCAGAAAAAATGTCTAGCCAAGAAATTGACAGCAAAGTAATGGAGCTAGTAAATGCAGGAAAAGACATCTACATACTAGATGAGCAAGTTCTCATCAAAGCAAATCCAGATCTGATTGTAGCACAAGGAATCTGTGAAGTATGCTCACCCTATACAAGAGAGATAGACAAAGCAGTCACACTGCTTGGAGGCAAACCAGAGGTTCTTGTTCTAGATCCAAAAAATCTTGACGGCATACTAGAAAACATCATTGAGGTGGGAAATAAAGTAGGAAAACAAGAAGAGGCAAAAGACTTTGTTATAAAATTACAAAAAAGAATTGATCATATCAACAATACTCCAAAAGTTTCAAGACCAAAGGTGCTCTGCATAGAGTGGCTTGATCCGTTCTTCTCAGCAGGTCATTGGGTTCCTCAGATGGTAGAAATTGCAGGTGGAATAAACGGAATAAGCTCAACTGGAGACAGATCAAGAAAAATGCAGATTGAAGAAATAGTACAATTTGATCCTGATATCATAATCCTGATGCCATGTGGATTTGATGTATCACGAACACTTGTTGAATATGAAAAATTACTTGAAAACAACAAATGGAAAAATATCCGAGCAATAAGTAGAGGAGAAGTTTATGCAGTAAATGCAAATGAATATTTCAGCAAGCCAGGTCCAAGAACTGTAACAGGTCTTGAGATTTTGGCCAAGATAATTCATCCTGACACATTCCGAGAACTCCAAATACCAAAACAATCTATTCAAAAAATTGATTCTGAATAATAAATCGGCTGGCATCCCCACAGGGTAGGATAATGAGGATGCAAGCTAATTTGATAATGTATCCAAGACTTGTTATTTATTTGAGATCAAACTTTTACTTTCTTATTCTAAAATCCTAGAATTACATCATGTCAATTTCGGCCATAAATGAATCCACACAGGCATTTTTCCATAAATCAATTCTTTAACACAAAAAATTTCAAATTAGGCTAAAAAACAACAGGTTCATTGGATCTAGTTTTTTCTGATATTCATGCAGACCTGAATGGGCTTGACTTGATAATCCAGACTGCATCAAGTGATGAGTTTGTAAAAAAGTATGGTTCTTTTTCTAGAATCATCAATCTAGGTGACTTGCTTGAGCGTGGGGTTCATCCAAAACAAGTCATATCAAAATTACGTTCACTTGAAAAAAACTATCCAATATTTTCCGTGATAGGTAATCATGATGAAGGATTCCTGAGTGGGAAAAAAGTGAGTACCAGTTCTCTTGAAAGCATGGATGCCCATGAAAAGCTTGATTCTGAAGACTTGTCATTTTTCAAGCAGAACAACGATGGTACATTTGGCAATCAGGAATTCATCGATACAAAAAATGGTCTTTTCTGTGTTCATGGGGGACCATTGGATCCCAAGAAGATAACCCCAAAAAATGCCAATAGTGAAGCTTGGCTATATCAAAGAAATTGGCAACGACTCACTGACGAGGGCTTTGAGTTCTTTAGTTATCATGGATATCATTACAAAGCATCGTCTGCTTTTGGAGAAGTAGGAAAGCACGTACGTAATCATATCATACTGTGTGGACATCAACATATGGAGACTGCTCTAGTCCACCAAGCGGGTAAAATTCGCGAGATTTACTCTAATCTTGAACCTAAAAAAGAAAAAATCGCAGGACATGTATTGGAAAGCAAAGAAATTGAAATCAATCCAACAAGTGATTATCTAATAAGATTAGGCCTTGGGGGTCCTGCTGGATATTATGGTGTTGGCTCCTCCATGCCACATTTTGCCATAGTGCAATACAATCCAAAAAAGGTAATACTATTTACAGTAAATCCCTAAGATATCAACAGAGATCTAATATGAGTGGAACTGAGACATTACGAAACGATCATAGACAAATACGCAGGTTGGAAAAAATAATTACCAAATGCTATACTGAATTAAATGAAGGCAATGATATTCCATTTTCTGATATGCAAATAATGGTTTTAATCATGTCAGAATTTTTGGATGCAATACATTATGCAAGAGAAGAAGACCAGTATTTTCCTTGTGTTGCAACTTATGATTCCCTAAAACAAGAGATCCGGGTATTTATGATCGAACACGAATTTGGAAGAAGAATAGCATCAAGCATTTCAAAACATCTACAAAAGTGGAAGTCTGGAGAAGATCAAAGAGAACCTGTTGCAAGATTTCTCAAGGCATATGCAATTTACCTTGATGATCATTTAACAAAGGAGGACAAATTCTTTGACACTGCAGAAAAACAAGTATTATCCCAAGATGAGGAAAAAATGATGTATGAAGAATTTCAAGCAGTGACTGCAGTTGCTACAAAGCTTGATGAGATGATAAAATCCATAGATTACTTGGAATCTACGCCTTGGATGAAGAACTAGTTCTCAAAAACTGATCTTATTCTAGGATAAACAGATACTTTGTTTTGCTCTGATGTGAGTTTTTGTTGCATGTTTCTACATGGGATGCACAATTATTATATATCATCACCATAGTATGATAACTATACATACTAACATGAGTAAAATAGTAAATCTACGTGTACATGTAGCTCCTGTAGGCTTTGAAATTGATCGAATTGCAATTCCTGCAAAACAAATGAAAGCTGATAGGGTGTGGCTATTGATGCACGCAGAACCATCAAAGGATCAAGCTCAAGGATTCATGGAAAAAATTCGAACTCAATTAAAAAAAGAAAAGATCGAAGTCCAAGTGGCACATTCTAATAGATTTGATCTCTTCAAGATCCTAAAGGCATTACGGGAAATTGTACAAAAAGAAGATGGAAATGATATTTTTGTAAACTGCTCTTCTGGATCAAAGATACAAGCAATTGCGTGTATGATGGCATGCATGATGTTTCAAGGGAAAACAAAACTTACTCCATATTATGCAGAACCAGAAAGTTACTCTAGTGTAAAGGGAGAACAACTGTCATCTGGACTCAAATCAGTTGTAAAATTACCAGCTTATGAAATTCATACCCCAAAACCTGTCCTGGTACAGGCCTTGAAAATAATACAAGAAAATAATGGAAAGATAACTAAAAAGGAGATGGCAAAAATTGCATACGATAGAAAACTCATCATGGTAAACGCAAGAGAGGAAAATTTTCAACAAGCTAGATTTGCAAGTCTTGACAAAAATATCATCCAGCCACTCCTAAATGAATGGAGATTCATTGAAGTTGAAAGAATTGGAAGAACCAGGTGGATTAAAACAACCCCCGAAGGACTAGGGGCAGTAGAATTTCTTGGCTAGCCACGTGTAGTAAGTTCTGGTTTTAGTGTCCAAGCAATTGCCATTGCAATAAATGGTACTGAAATCAAGGCTGCTATTCCCAGATAGGTTTTGAACTGCTCAGATTGTTGAGGACTTGGATTAGACCATATGAAAGGTACAGGTAATGCTGAAGCAAACCAAATGATTGAAAGCATGATAATTACCTTGAGTGCATTCTTCCTTTTTGGGGTCACGCTATAACCTTAGAATTAGGTTCTATTAATTTTATTAGTATAATTATTTAGTAATGATTCCACCATCTACTGGTAAAATTGCGCCTGTAATCCACGAAGAATCCTCTGAAACAAGATAGAATATTGCCTTTGCAACATCCTCTGGTATTCCTATTCTACCGATTGGATGTTCTGCTATTGCCATTGCCCTATCAACCTCATTTCCAAGATATGGTCTTGTCATATCAGTTTCTACAATTCCAGGACAGACGCAATTTACACGTATCTTGTATTTGGCATATTCTACGGCCCATGCTTTTGTAAGTAAAACTAGTGCTCCCTTTGAGGCAGTATATGCATCTGCTTCAAAATTTTCAAATGATTTCAGTCCTGCATCTGATGAAACATTGACAATACAACCACTTGTTTTCATCAAATGAGGTATTGCAGCTTTTGTAAAACGAAATTGTCCAGTTAAATTTACATCTATTACGTCATTCCATTCCTCCTCAGAAATTTCATGCAGAGGTTTTACTTTGGGAAAAATACCTGCATTGTTCACCAGAATGTCAATTTTACCAAAAGTTTCTAAAGTGTTTTTTACAACATTTTCTACATCTGTATTTTTTCTAATATCTCCAGATATTGCTACAACATTTTTCATTTCTGCTGCAGCGTTCTGAAGATTGGTATTGTCTTTTGATGTGATTACCACATTTGCTCCGTGTTGTGCAAGTAACATTGCCGTAGCTTTTCCAATGCCTCTACTACCTCCTGTAACAATTGCAACCTTGCCAGAAAGTTTCATCTATGTCTGAGAATGTACTGCATCAAATTAGTCTGTCGAAGATTGAAACAACTCATTTTGATAAATCTTCAAAAAAGCATGTTATAGCAATATAGCGATCGTAAACTATGTCTAGGTTTATTGAAATATTTCATTAAAATATTTTTGAAAGATGTAAAAATATATGTGAAATAATAAATATGATGATGTATTATGATAAATAATGCAGAAAGATGTAAAATCTACTGCTTAAGAGAGCGTGGCTCCGTAGACTCGAATTGTGAATCCCACATGGGTGGGATAAAAAGAGGTAATCTCTGTCTGTCTACGAACAAGGGCCACGCCATTTAATTTCAAACTACTGAAAAGTGAAAACTATTTCGATTTGAAAAATGATTTTACAAAATTTAGAGTTTGAGTGATTCCTTCAATCCTTTGTATCTATTTCTGATTGTAACTTCAGTTACTCCAGCAGCTTGTGCAACATCTTTCTGTGTTTTGTTTTCTCCATTCATGACACATGACAAGTATAATGCAGCAGCTGCAAGTCCCATTGGATCTTTTCCAGCCGAAATTTCAATTTCAGCTGCATCTTTTAGAATTTGTAAAGCTCTTCTTTTTGTTTTTTCACTCAAGCCTGCTTTACTTGCAATTCTAGCTACACATTTTATCGGATCAACAACTGGCATCTTTAGATCAAGTTCTCTCAATAACAATCTGTAACATCTAGCAACATCTTTTCGCTTGATGTTGATTCCGTTTGCAACATCCGTAAGTGTTCTTGGAGTTTCAGTATCTCTACATGCTGCGTATAATGCAGCAGCTACAAGTCCTGGAATTGATCTACCTCTAACAAGACCTTTGTCAAGTGCTTTTCTGTAAATGTAAGCGGTCTTTTCAATTACCGCATCAGATAATGCAAGTTTATCTTTTAATCTATCAAGTTCACTGAAAGCCTGTCTAAAGTTTCTGTCTACTGGTTCATGAACCTGGCTTCTACTATCCCAAGTTCTGAGTCTTTCTATGGTACTCTTCATTGATGCAGAAAGTGGTTTTCCTGATGCATCCTTGTCAGCAGGACCAATTATTGTTGCAAGTCCCATGTCATGCATTGCAAGCGAAGTGGGAGTTCCAGTTCTACTTCGGTCTTCATGTTCTTCTTTAGAAAATGATCTCCATTCTGGACCAGATTCTTCTACACGTTCTGTAAGTACAAAACCACAACCTCCGCAAAACATTTCTCCTGTAGTATTATCAGTTACCATTGGACCTTTTCCACAACGAGGACAACGTCCGCCAGAACCAAAGGATTCGCGAGCCATATAATATCTTATAAGAATTTCGATTAACATAAATAAAAAGGTTTAACTATGAGTGTACAATCTATTAATTCGTCATTTTATAGTGATAATATATACAAATTCCACATTATACTGCATTAATATCAAAATATTCGAATTAGTATATTGTAATCTCCCACATTGATTTATTTTT
>DATEZN010000025.1:0-4394 GCA_035255545.1 Nitrosotalea sp.
GACTGGAACATGATTGCAGTATTAAGAATAGAAGGAACTGAAAAAAATCCATCTGCGAGAATAGTAGAAAAGTTCTCTGATCAAATCATAGATTACAAGATGGGCGGAATTCAGATCAAGGATGTAAATCTTCTCAACATGTCAATGTTGTTGCTTACCTGATTTCAGACAACTTGGTTGCATCTAATGCATTTTTCAATTCATTTATCGAGAACGGTTTTTGAACAAATGCCGTAGAACCAAAACCAATAGTCTTTCTAACACGTGGCGTTGATTTTTCGTCAGCAGTTATCAATATGATAGACATATCAGGTTTTGATTCCAAAAGAGTTTTTGCCACTACATCCCCCTTTATGTCAGGCAAGTCCATGTCAAGCAATACAATCGGATTTTGTTTTGATTTGACAAGTTTTCCTATAAGAGCAAGTGCAGACTTGCCATCACCAACTGTTTGTATGTCATCATATCCCAATTGTTGCAGAAAACTTTTGAGTCTTAATAAAATTGCAGGACTATCATCAACTAGTACAATCGGTCTTTTCTCTTCAACTAGTTCGTTAGTATATTTTTGTGCCTCTTCAAATGCCTTCCTTGCATCATCATAACGACCTATTCGAAGAAAACATCTAGCTGCACATTGATATGCATAGCTTGAATTATTTTTATCCTTTTTTGCAAGTTTCAGATAAAACTTGGCCGCTTCTGCAAGTTCATCTTTTTTTTCCTTTCCTTGTCTTGATTTACACTCAGATGCAAGTATGAGATATAGTCCTGCCCGATAGTTGTTGTTTTTCATTTCCTTTTGAGCAAGATCCATGAACATATTGTGAGCTGTCATATTTTGATCATTTTTCAAATATGTACAGGCCAGATCAAATCTCTCTAGATCTTCTTCCATTATCAGCACTATACAGGATCGAGTATAATATTTGATTTGTGTAAGAAGAAAACTCTTGACTTGAACTAAGAAAAGAGTAGATAATACACATATTATAAACAAAAATTTAGGAGTAATAGAGTGAGCAAGGAAAACCCTAGCGTAGGCATTTCGCAACCTCCTGTAAATATACTGTTTAGCCCACTAGATGTCTCAAAAAAAGACGTATGGAGTATTGACGTAGTACGCATTCTAGAGATTTTGATTAAAATTCTAAATCAAACAGATAAAAAAGATCTTCGAGTGGCAGGAATTGCTGCATTGTCTTCAGCAATGATACATAGAATGAAAGTAGAAAGCATCTTTGCACTGCAAAAGGCAGCCATGGAGAAAAAACCCCTTACCCAGAGAGAAGATGTCGATATCGAAGTGATAAACATGCCATATAGACATGAATCCACATATCCTGTAACATTAGATGAGTTACTATCAGTTCTTGAGAATCTCATTGGAACAATAGCAAACCCAAGTTCAAGCAGAAGACAACTAGAATTTGAGCCAGTTCAGGCACCTAATTTTGATGACTATTTCATCTCTCTTGAGAAAATAATAGGCCAGTATGAGGAGCTAATAATGAACAAGATAAAGGCCACAGGTTTTGGCTCTTTCAAGGTAATAACATCAGAACTTGAGATCATTGACGTAATCAGATGTTTCTTTGCCATTTTATTTTTGGCGCGAGACATGAAAGTGGATCTTGAACAGACAGAAGACGACATCATAGTCTCCCTGATAAAATAGAAATTTACAATCAGATCAACACTAAGTAGGAATTTCATTTAAGTATGCTTCAGCCTATTCGGATGTTGTAAATGGGCAAGATAGAAGACGATGATGCAATGGCAAGGCTAGAGGCTGCACTATATTCAGCAGGAAGGCCATTAACCATAGAAGAATTGATCAAGGCATCAGGAACAGAATCTAGAACCAAGACTTTGGCCATAATGACAAATCTTGTCAAAAAAACAAAGGCAGTCTTCAAGGCAATCGAGGTTGCAAGTTTACCAGATGGTTCCTATGTATTTCAACTAAAACCAGAGTTTAACACAGTAATTAGAAAATACGCCTCAAAACCACTGTTACCCACAGCCACCCTCAAAACATTATCGTATATCGCATACATGCAACCTGTTTCTTCAAAGAGACTAGTAGAAGTAAGGGGATCTGGAGTATACATGCATCTAAAATTATTACAACAATTAGACTATATCGAACATCAAAATGTTGGCAGACTAAAAATCTACAACACTACAGAAAAATTCCAGAAATATTTTGGCATACAGGGAGATAAGGATCTTCTCAAGCAAAAGCTCTTTACAAAAGTAAGAAGCTCAAGTCATTCCATAGAACAGCAGGCACCCCAAGTGTCTACAGAACCATTGACTCCAAGTCAATAACCAGTTCAAAAATAGCACCTCAACCTGTAAATGGTATAAATTAGAGATACTTTATCGAGTCAACATGAAGAAATCTGTGGAAAATCTTGCAACAAGTAAGATTACTGGTGGTAGAAGATACCCACTCAGATCAAGACGCAAGTACGAAATTGACAGATATTCCGTAGAAGCAATTCCAGGAGAACAAGTAACTGTAACTCGCAAGACTCGAGGAGGAAATCAAAAAACAGCATTAAAGACAACAAATGTTGTAAACTTGACAGTCCCAGGTTCCAAAGTTAAAAAATTAAAGATTCTAAAGGTGTTAAAAAATCCGTCAAACAAAGACTATGAAAGACGTGGAGTAATTTCCAAAGGCGCAATTTTAGAAACCGAAGCAGGTCAATGTAGAGTAATTTCAAGACCTGGTCAAGACGGCGTAGTAAATGCAATCTTGATAAAGTGATAAGATGAAGGATTACGAACATGTCGTAATCTGGCTGGACTATTTCAATAAAACCATTACAAAGAAAATGGGTAGAAAAGTTTCTCGTGAAAAGAGTGTTTTCGACCCATCGTTAAATGAATTGATTGCTGCTGCCAAGGCTGCAGGATTAGAACCAACAGAAACAAATGATCAAGTTAGATTTCCAAGAAGACCATATGTAAGGTCAGGCTACATCACACTTGCAAAGGCCAAGCCAAAATCCAAAATGATTTCTGCAATTTCTGAAAAACTAGTTTCAAAAAGAGCCAAACAATCCAAGTAAATATCCATTATAGCTTGCAGCTAAAGTAATGTTGACAGAACCATATTGATAACAGTATTTTGTTGAGAATGCAATTGCAGGAGGTAGGCGAAGTATTGCATCTAGCGAGTAGCGGTAGAGTCATCATTAGACTCACAAAACAACTAAGAGATAACCAGATAGTCGTAGACAACTCTGGAGTCAAAGTCGCCAAAGTATCAGAAATGATAGGTCCTGTTGATGCACCATATGCGTCGGCAGTTCCGCTTACCAACAACATAAAAAAACAAATCGGAAAGAAAGTTTTCATCGTCGAAGAAACTCCTGTGATGAGACCAAAACGATTCAAAGGAAGAAGAAGATGACCACAATAACAGAATTACAAACACATTGCCCGGAATGTCGTTCAAATTTGATTGACGACACTCATAGTGGCGAGAAGATTTGTTCAGGCTGTGGATTGGTCGCAATGGAACAGATGCCAGATTATGGAATTGAATCAAGAGCAACAAATCCTGAAGACAAAATGAAATTGACAAGAGCATCAGGACAGACAAGTTATGCACAGCATGACTTGGGAATCAGGACAGAGATTGCAATGGGAACAAAAGACTTCAGTGGAAGAACAATATCAAGTGACATGGCAAATCAGATGTACAACCTAAGAAAATGGCAAACTAGGATAAGGGTTGCATCTCCAGAAGAACGAAGACTTGCAAACATTTTAGCAAAGATAGGAGAAACATGTCATGTCCTATCACTGCCAAGAAATGTTATCGAGTCAGCGTCCATGATATACAGAAACTTCCAAGGACAGGCAGATGCAAAAGGCAAATCAGTTGCTTGCATGTCCGCCGCAACAATTTACATGGCATGCAAACAATGCGATGTTGTAAGATCCCTTGACGAGATCTGTGCTGCAACAGGAAGTTCAAAGGAAGAAAAGCTCAATGTCAAATTAACAGCAAAATACTATAGAACACTTGTGATGGAACTTGGTTCCAAGACAGCACCTACAGTCACTCTTGAAAAATACATATCAAAAATAGCAAATCTGGCAAAGCTTGAAGTTCGTGTAGAAAGACTTGCTGCAGAAATTGCAGAAAAGACATCAGATCATAGTCTTGCAGACGGAAAGGCACCAAACGGGTTGGCTGCTGCATATTTGTACATAGCATCAACTCTTCTTGGACAGAGCATCCTTCAAAGAGATGTCTCAAGTGTTGCAGGAATAACTGAGGTCACCATAAGAAACAGATGCAAGGAAATTCTCACGGCATACAAGATGAAAGTGACATTACGACAATCAATAGTTAAGAACTAACCCTTTTT
>DATEZN010000026.1:0-2086 GCA_035255545.1 Nitrosotalea sp.
CCAATGATTCACAATATCTTATGTATCCAAAAGAAATCCAATCATCGTCTATGCTGAGTGATTCTGAATGTGTTTGTTCTAATTTTTTCTTTTCACTTGTATTCTTGTTTGCCAACCATTTTTTGCCTAGAAAACACATAAACTGCTTTATCATGTAATTGGCTTGCAGTTCTGGAATAAAACCAATTCGATACAATGATCCGCTAGTGATTTTTCTCAACCCGTCTCATCATGACTCACTCATACCGCATCGTTTGTCACACCTATGAAAATAACACTGTGTCATAATTGATTTAGCTATCCTCTTAAACCCCTGGCTAGATTTGAAATATTAGATTTTGGATTTAGAAAAATTCACAGAAGATGTCTATACAGTTGCTGAGAAACTAACTCGTGATCAGGCCCCTGAAATAAAATCAAAGACAAATTTTGTAAGAGAACGACTGATTGAACTGTACAAAAAAAATCTAGTCAAGATCAACCATTCAGTATTGGAGATAATATGTGCAGCAAATCTGATATCTAATGGATATACAGTAGACATTGAAAAACAACTCTCAAACATTTTGGTCTGTGATGTGTTTGCAACAAAAGGGGATGGAACACTAATTCTTGAAATAGAGACAGGGTTTACACCACCAGACCATGCACTTGATACCATCGATTATTACATTGCAAGAATATCAAGTAAGATTGCAAGATATAGTAAACATTGTTCTAAATTTGCTTTAGCTACCCCGGTTGTCGGAATTTTACCGATCCCAAAATTATTCTTAAAACCTCCGAAGGATAGAAAACCCGAAGAGGTACAAAAAATAAAGTCACTGGTAGATAGGTTTTACAAAAATCCTCCAATTGAAACAGAAGACATTCTAAATGCCCACCTGCATTCCATATATCTAATAAACATAGACAAAGGTTTTGCAAAACAGCTAGACCCGTACACATACCTGGAATTAACTGAAAAGCTACAAAACGCAAGTGAGCTTGATCTGTAAGAGAAAATTTCAATAAACAGTCCTTACATGTTGACCTCATGTTCAAAAGTGACAAGTGTCACATTTGCAGACAGAAATTTTCAGAACATTCAGAATTGCAAGAGCAGATTTGTCGAGTCATAATGATAAAAGAGTTTTCAGGAAATTGTCCAGGGTTTGACGTTGAAAATTGGGCGAAAAAAAATTAGATGTTACAAATAATCTTTCCTTGAAACAAGTTTGTTGACCTGACGTACTATGCTACGAAAAAATGAATTCACGTCATCTCCTTCAATTGCAAGTGTGCCATTTTTGTAATAATATACTGCAACAGTACCATTCAAAGATATGATTTCAAACGAATCATACATTGATTCATGAAACGGTGGATATTGTGATACAAAATGGTCTCTTGTAGTCCTTTTTTTACACGAATGTACGTATCGGGAGGAACTAGATTGTATCTAACCAATACAATTCACGGAGAGTCGCTAGTTTTCACTTGAGACTTGCGTCGCTCGCCAGTGCATGATTTTATCTGTTCTGAAGTGTGTTCTTTTACAGGTTTTCCACACATGGCACAAGTTGGGATAATTGCAATGGGTTTTCGTTCAAACTTCATAAAATTCCTCTTCCTGATCACTTGATTCTAGTACAATTAAATTATTTTTGTTGATAGATTGATCAAGCTGAATAATTGATCTTAATATCAGTGCCGAGATGCCAATATGAGATGTTAGAAATGTGCTGGCATCATCTATGGCGTTTTCACCTCTATATCCTTCATCATATGTCATTTCTATCATTCCCTTGTCGGTCTCAACAAGTGCAGTAATCAAAGAATATGGCCCAAGTTGTGTATCCCTTCCTTGAATGTATAGATTCAATGCGACATTTTGTACAATGTGACCTCGCTCCAAAAATTTTCCTTTAGACATTAATATGATTGTCTTGTCAGGCACCCTTTCAATTCTTTCTGAATCTGCAACTTCAATTACTTTAACCATGTACTGATTACGGTATCATTCTAGATAATCTTTGTTAGCACAAATGTTATAAAATTAAAAGTTTTGTGACAGACTATTTTTCTTCATCTATTGTACCGCCCT
>DATEZN010000027.1:0-11069 GCA_035255545.1 Nitrosotalea sp.
TGATAATTGTTTACAAGAACACTGATCAACCAAAGCAGTTAGACAATATCAAAGCAGAAATCATAGTACCTACAGGCTCTGCATTGACTGTAGAAAGACAGGTGCCAGCAATTACAACAACAACTGTGGACTTGGGATAGGTAGAATGTGATTTGAAATTCATCACATCAAATCCACTCTTTTTAATAACAAGATTATCTAGTAAAACACGAATATTTGTTACAGTCAGCGCGATAGCATGCTATGGCTTGTTTCTTTACGAACTTTTGCCAGAATATCTATTTAGTTTTCCCACATCGTTATACTATTTTGTAATTCCAGTTGTAGCCATAGCAGTAATACTTGTAGGCATTCCCAAATTCATGGCAAAGAAAATTCCAAATCATCCCAATCAAAATGAAAATCATGGAATAGTACAGTCAGAACCTCCAATTGAAAATGTTTCTTTTGAAGCACCAAAACAAGAAAGCGGTATGATCATGACAAATATCCCCGGAGGAGTAAATTCAGATATAATCATGCCATCACCTGCGTCAGGTGAGATAATGGTTGCACCCACCATGACACAACCCGTAGTTGATGAAAATGTTCTAAATGACATGGTAATGCGGGCAGTGGACCCGTTTCAAAGAGAGCTGGCAAGAATGCAGGATACTGTAAGTGATGTTAGAGCAGAAATCAATACAATTCGAAGTACAATTCAAGATTTGACACTAACATTTGAAACATCACTGACTGACATCAAAGCATTTCAGACTGAGATAGCAAACCCTCTCAACTTTATGCGTAAATATTTTGATTCAATGGATATCAAAGGATTATCAGACCCAACACTTCCACTACATGCAGAACAATCACCAATACACATTGCGAACAATCCAGAAAACTCCATGCCAAACAATTCTGACCAACAAACAGAAACTAGTCAGACGGTAACAACAAACAGTAATCCACATACAACTACAAAACAAACAGAGGAAACTCAATCAAAACAAGAATTATCAGAATCAATTCCACTTACTCAATTATTCAATGGTAATCTTACTCTTGGTAAACTCATGACAACAACAACAATACTGGAAGAGATTCTCCAAACAGTAGACAGAAGTTCAATTGACATCTTAATAGAGCAATGTAAATTGATGGGTCTCAGACAAGAAGATGAACGTGTCATATACAACATCATCAATTTGATGGACCAGTCAGGATTATCAGTCAAAGAGATACTCATCATGTTGTACAAGTTCGGCAAAGTCATGGGCATAGCAGACAACGAGGCCGATTTGACATATGCAAAACTCATGATGAATCAAGGCAAGTCACATGGCTCACTTGTAACAGTGGAATCAAAGGTGAAATAGATGGGATCAGCAGTATTTACTGAAGCAATTCTTATTGTAGCTTCTGTCATCATAGCTGCCGGTCTTGCAGGAGTAGTCATGACAAAGGTAGGTACATTCCAGTCCACCTTTACCCAGACAACTGAGAACCAAAAACAGACCATACTAACAAACATCAAGATCATTTACGCTCAAAATCCAACACCTACAAGTGTAAACGCATGGGTGAAA
The DNA here is from genome assembly GCA_035255545.1 of Nitrosotalea sp. Classification (GTDB taxonomy): domain Archaea; phylum Thermoproteota; class Nitrososphaeria; order Nitrososphaerales; family Nitrosopumilaceae; genus Nitrosotalea. The sequence continues at coordinate 1,572 of DATEZN010000027.1, forward strand.
AATATTGGAACGTATTCGATCACCAATACTCAGAACATTGATGTATATTTTGGACAAACTGGCGCAATGCAAAAAATTCCATATAACACAGACTCGATGTCATGGACATTTTCAACTCCAACAATAAGTTGGGACAAGGCAAACACAGTACAAATCAATCTTTCAAATTTATCCACCATCCAATGCAGTAGTGTATACGAATTACAAGTAACAACACCAAATGGAGTTAGCGATGAATACTTCGCTACATTCTGCTAGGTGATAGACAATGGGATTAAGCATTGCAATATCAGGCGGAATTGTTACATTTACAATAGTGTATGCCATGATGTCATTTCCTGCAATACTTGATGACACTACAAAAGTGAGTACATCTTCGGCACAAATGTCAGATACACTTAATTCAATTTTACACACAAACATCAATCTTTCAAATTTACAAAATGTAAGTGGCAACAGTACTGTTAATTTTTCCATAGATAACACTGGAAATACAATACTATGGAACTACAACAAGTTTGACACCATAGTCACATACCAGGCAAACATGACTGGTACACCTACTACACTAACAGAGGTCTTGCAATATACAAATAGTTGTACATCACTTGCATCAGATCATTGGTGTATTCAGAGCATAACAAATGACTTTACACACCCAGGAATATTAGATCCTAAAGAAACACTCAACATTAAAGCGAAATTACAAAACCCGACAAATTCAGGCAGCATATTGACTGCAAACATGGGAACTGATAATGGTATAATTTCCACAAGTTCAGTGAGGATAACATGATAAAGACAATTCCTTCAGGTAATGAAGAAGTAGACAGACAACTAGCAGGCGGAATTCCTACACCGTGTCTGATGATGATAGAAGGAGAACATGGTACAGGAAAGAGTGCACTTGCAGCTCAATTCATCCAAGGAATGCTATCATCAAAGATGAAGGTATTGTGTGTCACAGAGAACACCGTTAAAGATTACATAGAAAAAATGAAGACCATTACTTTTAACTTTACAACGGCATTTTTACAAAATCGATTTTCCATACTTCCACTACATGTATACGGAGCAGTATGGTCACAGAGACAATCCGCATACTTGTTACCAGTAATTGGCAGATATGTTAGTAGTAATTCTAAGAACTTTGATTGTGTCGTAATTGATTCAATATCACTTTTAACAATGTATGCCGATGCAGGACAGATACTTGATTTTCTAACCAGATGCAAGTATCTTGTTTCAACAGGCATGACTGTAATACTTACAATGCATGAAACATCAACTCCAAAAGATATTTCTTTGAGAATAAAATCAGCGTGCGACGTATACTTTTCACTCAGTACTGCAAGTATTGGTGGAAAAGCAGTAAAAGTAATGAAGGTCATAAAATTGATTGGCTCAAGTGAAGCGTCAGAGTCATCATTTGCTTTTGAGATTGACACCAATTTTGGGATTAAGATTGTACCAATATCCACAGCTAATGCATAATAGGATGAAATCATGAAAACAAGAAATCAGGTGAAATGAAATGGTGCTAAGTCTATCTCTAGTTAGTGACAAGAAATTCTCAGAGGCGTTAAAAAAATCTGCGCACTTGTTAAATTACTTGACCACATATGTTGAGAGAGGAAATCCCATTCCATTATTTACAGAAAAACTAGAGGGTGAGCATAAAAAACTCAAAGATCCCAATCTGATATATCCAATATCAGACAACACATACATCCACATTAATCCACATTCCAATTCTGCAGACGGTTACGTAGAATATGCAATCATAGAGCCTGACGAACCAGACCGTGCGTTAATGGAGAATGCAGACAAGCTATTTGCATTAGATGCAGGAACAATGAATCCACCGATTGAGCTTACAGAGAGATTCAACATGATAGACCAATATCTTGACAAGACAATATCATCTACAAATATTGCAGTTGATTATTCCAAATTTGATGCATTCAAAACAAAAAATTTGTCAGTATTTGAAAAAGACATACCTAGTCTGAAATATCATTTTTTGCGCAAACGTGCTGGAATGGGATTACTAGATCCATTTCTGACTGACCCACATTTGGAAGACATTTCAATAGTTGGAGCCGGCAACATGTATGTAATCCACAAAATGTTTGGAGCACTAAAATGTCCAGTCTTTTTGAGTGTTGAAGAAATTGATGATCTCATTGTCAGCATGGCAGAACAATTTGGAAAAACTGTATCTCATGCAAAACCAGTCATAGACGCTACACTTCCAGAGGGCTCTAGAATTAACATTGTATTTGGAAAAGATGTAAGCAGAAAAGGTACAAACGCTACAATCAGAAGATTTGCAAGTACACCTCTATCAATAACACAAATTATTCCAAGCAAATCATTGCTTGCAATTGAAGCTGCCTATCTATGGATGATGTTGGCAGAGGGAATGAGTGTATTTATCAACGGAGAAACAGCATCTGGAAAGGCCACAACCATGATGGCACTAACTGCATTCATCCCATCCAACTGGAAAATTGTAAGCATAGAAGATACGCCTGAGCTTACACTGCCTCACTCCAACTGGATAAGTGAGGTTACAAGAGATACAGGAAATGCAAATTCAAGTGTAACAATGTTTGATCTTTTAAAGGCAGCATTAAGACAGAGGCCAAATTACATATTTGTAGGAGAAATCAGAGGTGCTGAAGCAAATATTGCATTTGGTGCAATGCAGACAGGTCACCCAGTAATCAGTACATTTCACGCAGCAAACATGACTGCATTGATTCAGAGAATTACCAACCCACCAATGAACATACCAAAAACTAACGTTGAGAACTTAAACATTGCAATGTTTCAAGCAGCAGTTACAGGTCCAGACGGTAAGAGAGTAAGAAGAGTACTATCAATAAACGAAGTAATTGGGTATAATCCAGAGGGCAATAACGTAATGTTTATTCCAGTATTCAACTGGGATCCAGGAACAGATACCGTCAAGTTCAGAGGCAAAGGAAGCAGTGCACTATTCATTTCCAAAATTTTAGAAAAAAGAGGAATGTCACGAAAAGATGAAGGTTTGCTATACGAAGAACTTGCACTAAGAACCAAGATCTTGGACAAGATGGTTGAAAAGAAAATTTTCAATTTCTATGATGTTTATGATTCCATATCTCGTTGCAGAGAGATTGGTCTTGAACAATTCATGAAGGAGCTCAATGCATTATGATGAAGAAACCCTCTTTCAAGGAAAAGCTTTCAGAGATTAAAAGATCAGATGAAGATTTGCTGTACTTTATTGCATTTCTTTATGCATTATCAACAGGAGAAGTTGGCTCAGTTGAAATGATAAAAAGCGGTCAGTCTTCAGGATATGGCAGATATTCAAATTCATTCAAAGAAGTATTCAGGTTAGGAGTAGGGTGGGGATACGGACTGGCAAGGTCTTGTGAAATGATTGCAGCAAAACTAAAAGATAATGCAGATCCATTAAAGCAACTTTTGGTAAAATTATCACAAGTGATAAGACTAGGAGATGAATTAAAAGTATTTTTTACAGATGAAATGGCTTTTGCCATTCATACATTTACAATACGATATGAACGCAACCTAGAAACTCAGAAACTTTTTCTTGAAATGTTTTATACAATTTCATCAACCGCATCTTTCATGATTGCAGCTAACTCAATCATGGCAATGCTCATGGGAAATTCCAATTCAGAATCAGTATTTACAATGTCTTTTGTAGGAGTCATAGTAAGCATGGGTTCTTTTATTGTAATCATGTACATGATATTTCCAAAAGATAGATTGGCATCTAGCAAACATTCCAATACACAAAAATTCAAAATGTCATTGTTTGCAGCACTTGGTGCAGGCATTTCCATCGGAGTTGTACTTACTTTGACCAACATAGTACCTCTTACATTGGTCGTAGTTATTGCAGCAGCCCCATTATTTGTTCCAGGATTCTTGGCACGAAGACTAGAGACGGAATTACGTGGCCATGATGAGTGGTATCCACCATTTATCAGACACTTTGGAGAAATTTACACGATGGTAGGTTCCATGGGACAATCACTTGATGCCGTGCTTCGAAGCAATTTTGGGCCCTTGCAAACACAGATTGTTGCTTTTAAGAATCGTGTGAAAAACAGGATAGACCCAGAGATATGTTTTGAAATATTTTCTATGGAGGCAGGAACATCAGTTATTGAATCAGGTAACACCATAATGTCAAGATCACTTCTCAAGGGATCCGATATGAATCAGGTTGGTAACAAAGTTGCCGAGATTTCAGCAAAACTAAATGAGCTTCGATCAAAGAGAATGCAAACATCAAGGACTTTTGAGACAATCATTATTGTGTTACACGGACTTACAATGGCCATCTTTGGTTTGATGAGTACACTAATTGAGGTATTTCACACTTTGTTATCAACAGTTCCAGTATCAAATAATGCATTTACACTCAGTCCAATTGATCCAAATTTTGTGCACATGATGTTACCAATAGTAATACTTGTCACGTCAGCCATCAACGCATTAGCAGTAAAAGTAGGTCAGGGAGGATTATTCAAGACTGTGTGGTTTAACATTGCAATGTTTACAGTAATTGGAGGAGTTACAATGTTTGGTACAACGGCAGCACTATCACAATTTCTCACACAACACATATTGGATACATATTCTCCCGGTGGTGTTGCAGCAGGTACTCTTCCAGGAATTGGATCAGGAACCTAAATTTTTCAATGACAAGGACAGCAAATAAAATTATTAGACAACTAAAAATTTAACTGGTATTAGATGTACTGCAGACAGTCTTTACAAGTAAACTAGTTGCAGTCTGCATTACAGAGGGCATATCAAAAGGCTTGTAGATAATAGCATCTGCTCCCAATTGTTCTAATCTAGTTATGGTGTCAGCTCGCACGTCACCAGTTATCATGACTACGATTGCTTTTGGATTTGTCTTTTTAATATTTTCTAGTGCGTAAAAACCATCATAGTCAGGCATCATCACATCAGAGAAAACAATGTTAGGAGATATGTCATTGTAAATTGTAACTGCCTGTTTTCCATCAAATGCCTTGCCTATCACGGCAATATCATAGATTTCTAAAAATTCTGTGAAGAGATTAACAGTATCCTCATCATCGTCAACTACAAGTGCAGTATAAGTAGGATTTTTCATGTTACCATCATCAGACATATAATCATCGTGAACATCCATCTTCTAATATTAATCAGTGTGTCAAGATCAGACAAACAGTTTGAAAGAATGACCAAGACAGGTGTTAACCGGTAGTCAAACATCTTTTTAGAACGGGTTGAAAACAGGTAACTATTTTTAAAACCATGCTTAAGGCATGCCGTTGACTAAAAATCTAGGAATAATAGGAGGCGGGCAGCTTGGAATGATGTTAGCCGAAGCAGCAAAAAATATGTCAGAGTACATATCAAATGTCATAGTTTTAGATCCAACAAAAAATTGTCCAGCATCAAGAGTGGGAGCAAAACAAATTGTTGCAGATTTTAAAGATAAAAATGCCATTGTTGAATTGTCTCTACAGTCAGATATCATAACATATGAGATAGAGTCAGGAGACAGCAAGGTATTAGAATCACTACACGGTGAAGTCTCAATAAATCCATCCCCAAATACTCTGAGAATAATACAAGACAAGTATATTCAAAAACAGTTTTTACGTCAAAATAATATCCCTGTTGCAGATTTTGACATAGTAGAATCATTAGATGATCTAAAGAAAAAAATTATTGATTTTCAGTATCCAGTATTGTTAAAGGCAAGACGTGATGCATATGATGGTAGAGGAAATTTTAAGATAGAAAACAGTTCTCAAATAGAAACAGCATATCAGAGATTTGCTGGAAGACAAACCATGATTGAAAAATTTGTCGATTTTAACATGGAGGTATCAGTCATAGCAGCAAGAAACATCCATGGAGAGATTGTAACATACCCACTGGTTGAAAATATTCATAAAGACAACATACTAGAATTTACAATTGCTCCAGCACGAGTTGACAACAAGATTTCATCAGAGGCAGACCGAATTGCTAAAAAAACAATGGATGTTTTACACGGAGCAGGAGTATTTGGAATTGAAATGTTTGTAACAAAAGATGACAAGGTGTTGATAAACGAAATAGCCCCTCGAGTACACAATTCTGGACATCATACATTGCAATCAAGTGAAACTTCACAGTTTGAACAACACCTAAGAGCAATACTTGGATTACCACTTGGTAGTACAAAATTAAGACATGCTACAGTCATGTGTAACATTCTAGGACCAAAAGATTTTGCTGGCAAATACAAACCAATTACGCTTGAACAAAAAGGAGTATATCTCAAGATGTATCACAAGGATGATGCAAAACCACAGAGAAAACTCGGACACTTTAATGTGGTAGATGAGTCAGATACAAACGATATCAAATCACTACTAGAAAAGACACAAGAGATAAAAAATTCCATCCAGTTTATTTCTCAGAACTAGATTATTTTTTAACCAGTGCAAATATGCCGCCTGCACCATAAGCCACTGCAATCATTATTCTTGATGTTATTACAGCAGTTGTTTGATTTGATATCAATGATGTATCAAGCATTATTGCAATCGGTATTGCTGCAAGAGATATTGCACCTACAATTATTTGTTCTAGATTTACAAGGTTGCTGAATTTTTTCATAAAGAAAAATGTAGATGTGTTTCCAAGACCAATTCCGAATAATATCAAATATTGGTACAGATGAGGAGCTATTCCTATTGCTGCAAACGGTGCAGCCCAACATAATCCATTTACGGCTTTAACAGCAGGCGGCCATGAAACGCTATTTTTCATCCTGCCCTTGATGGATGACAACAATGTCCGGAATTTGCTTAAAATTACTCCAAAGGTGATTGCAAAACTTCCAAACCAGATGATGCCATAGTAAAAAATCGGCTCCTTGTGTTCAAATGAGATTTCACTTAGAATAGAAGCAGAGCCAACGGCTATTGCTACGCCTACAAATAAAACTCCAAATGCACGTCTTACTTCAAGAGGAGATTTTTGCACAATTAAAAGTCAGATTCACCTCAGATATAATTTAAGAGATTGAGTTTCACTTGGAGTGTAACGTCATGCAAAAACGTTGAGTTTAATTATTTAATTCGGTGTTGTCTTAATCTGTGTCTTATTCAAAAAAGCCTCTTGTTGGCATCATAATGGGATCTAGTTCAGATAGCAAAGTAATGCATTCTGCTGCAATAGCGCTAGATGAATTTGGAATAAAACATGAAGATCAGATTGTTTCTGCACATAGAACCCCCACAAGATTACCAGACTATGCAAAACATGCAGAAAAACAAGGATTCAAGGTAATCATTGCAGGAGCAGGAGGCTCAGCCCATTTACCAGGCATGATTGCATCACACACTACAATTCCTGTGATAGGTGTTCCAATAATGGTTTACAATGACAAGATAAGTTCTGACAAGTTCAAATTTTCAGCATTTGGGGGATTAGATGCACTACTATCAATATCTGAAATGCCAACAGGTTCTCCGGTTGTCACAGTAGGGGTAAACAAGGCCGCAAATGCAGGATTGTATGCAATAAAGATTCTCGCAAATGAATTTCCAGAATTGAAAACCAAATTAAAAAAACACAAACAAGTACAACATCAATCAGTTCTGAGAGAATCAGACGAAATGAAAAAACTTGGTCTTGCCAGATTTGCAAACAAGAAATTCAAAAAGTAAACTAGATTCCTCTATTTGATATCTGCATAACAGGAATTGAAAAATATATTGGATATATTTTTCCAGTAGTTGGATGATTATAGTTCCATCTCTTATCTTGAGGATCAATTTTCATGAATTGTGCAGCCATTTCAGGTGATAACATTTTGTATGTCTCTTCACCTATTGTCATCTGATTTGGTTGTGCAAGCGGTAAAATTTTTGAAGCGATGGTAATACTATGACCTATCAAATCAGGTTCCGAACCAAGAACAACAATCCTATTTTTTCCAACATCTATTCCAATTCTTACATTGATTTTTGGCAGACCAAAGCTTGCAAACATTGGATTTAGTGAATGAGTAACCAGCATGTTCATAGACCGCGCACAACGTACTGCATTTTCTGCCATATTTCCAAAGTCTTTTAATTCTGGAAAAAATGCAATTACTGCATCGCCAGTATATTTTAGAACAAAACCTGCGTGCTTTGATACCACCACAGACATTTCTTCAGAAAATACTTTGATCAAACCAGATAGATCGTCTGAGCTAAGCGATGTTGCAATTTTAGTAGAACCAACAATATCAACATACAAAACAGCTGTATTGATTTCATTTTCAGGCCACAGGCTCAAGAATCTGTTTGAAATATACTTTAGAAATGCTTGAGAATACGAATCACTTTGTTTTCTTTTGTATAATGAAAAATTTCTTTGTATTCTAGTCAGGCTTTGAATCACAAACGCATCATCGGGTGTCATAATTTGAAAACTTTCAACAGGTTTTACTTGAGAGATTACAGATTCAAGATTTTCAAGTGGTACAAATTTTTTTTCTATTACATCGTAATACCCTTTTTCACCTTCTATTGCCTGAGGTTCAAGTTTTACTTTACTAGTGGTAAGACCAAAAGGAAAAGATGTTTTTTGTTTATTTGCAGCAATCAGTATGACACTATCGTATTCACTTAGTGCCAGCCCTTGTTCATTTTCTACTCCAGAACTGATATCAATTATACGAGAGATTGGAAATATTGAAATTTTTCCAGTGGTGGAGTTTGCTCTTATTACTTCAATTACGTCATGCTCAGAGCTGTCAGATACAGTTGTCTGGAGTATGAATTTGTCTCTAAATTCAGAACGATACATACCTGTGCCCTTTGCAGCATGAACTTCAGAGCCAACTGTAGTTCCCCTACTCTTTGCTTTGATAATATTCACTGTAATCCCCATCATATCTAGGGCATCAGTTACGGCAGTTAGATCATTTCGTGGTAACTCGGCCTCTATTCGTATCATCCTAGTCTTAGGTCATTTATTACATTTAGTAATTTAAACTAGTTTTTTAATTTCCACTTGCTGCCATTTTTAATCACAACTTTAATTTACAATGCATCAAGCAGTGATGTCTTGGAATTAGGTGAAATTATGCGTAATGCTATTTCAGAGTACGGGGAACAGAGGATACTTTCAGATATCGTACAAGGCGAAAGCGCCGAAGTCATAAAACACATTTTTGAGCAATGCATATCAAACATAGAAAAAACAGACGGGATAAAGCCAGATACACGTGTTACGGTTTCAGAGGGACTGATGCATTATTTACTTACAATTACAATGATTCCAAGCAAGCGAAAGACCACGTTTCAATCAGTTGACATTGACATTGCAGTTCCAGACACCATAACACTTGGAACATCACCACAAGATGTCGTCATGATTTCTTTTCCAAAAACAAATGACGTAAATATTATAAAATCTCAGATTGAA